>NZ_JAJKGM010000045.1:0-25496 GCF_021412605.1 Clostridium celatum | reverse complement strand
AAATTAATATATTTTAAATTATATTACATATTTGTATAAAATTAAAGACTACTGACACTTTGTCAGCAGTCTGAAAGAGCTATTGCATTAAATTGCAATAGCTCTTTTGATATTAGAAGTCTGATTGACCTGTAGTTCTTGGGAACGGTATAACGTCTCTGATATTTGACATACCAGTAATGTACATTATTAATCTTTCAAATCCAAGACCGAATCCAGCGTGCTTAGTTTCTCCATATTTTCTAAGTTCTAAGTACCACCAGTAATCTTCTTCCTTAAGACCTAATTCAGCCATTCTAGCCTTTAAAACATCAAGTCTTTCTTCTCTTTGGCTACCACCAATGATTTCACCTATTCCAGGAACTAAACAGTCAGTTGCTGCAACAGTTTTTCCATCATCGTTAAGTCTCATGTAGAATGCTTTAATATCCTTTGGATAGTCAGTAACGAATACTGGTCTCTTAAATACTTCTTCTGTTAAGTATCTTTCATGTTCAGTTTGAAGGTCAATTCCCCATTCAACTGGATATTCAAATGTCTTACCACAGTTCTTTAATATTTCAACTGCTTCAGTGTAAGTAACTTTTCCAAAATCAGAAGATACTATATGATTTAATTTATCTAATAATCCTTTTTCAACGAATTGATTAAAGAATTGCATTTCTTCTGGACATTCATCCATAACGTATTTAATTACGTATTTTAACATGTTTTCAGCTAATTCCATATCATCTTGTAAATCAGCAAAAGCTATTTCAGGCTCAACCATCCAGAATTCAGCAGCGTGTCTTGCTGTATTTGAATTTTCAGCTCTGAATGTTGGTCCAAAAGTATAAACATTTCTAAATGCTAATGCATAAGTTTCTGCATTTAATTGTCCTGAAACTGTAAGGTTAGTTTCTTTACCGAAGAAATCTTCTTTGTAATTAACTTTTCCATCTTCAGTTCTTGGTATGTTATCAAAGTCTAAAGTTGTAACTTTAAACATTTCTCCAGCACCTTCACAATCGCTTCCTGTTAAGATTGGAGTGTGAGTGTATACGAATCCTTGATCTTGGAAGAACTTATGAATTGCATAAGCTGCTACAGAACGAACTCTAAATACTGCTGAGAAAGCATTACTTCTTGGTCTTAAGTGAGCAATTGTTCTTAAGTATTCAAAAGTATGTCTTTTCTTTTGTAATGGATAATCAGAGTCTGACATCCCCTCAATAACAACTTCTTTTGCTTGAATTTCAAAAGGTTGTTTAGCTTCAGGTGTTGGAACTAAAGTACCAATAACCTTTATTGATGAGCTAATAGGTAGTTTTGAAACTTCCTTAAAGTTTTCTAAGTTATTATCAAAAACAACTTGAATATTTTTGAAGAAGCTACCATCATTTACTTCAATAAACCCAAAAGCGTTAGATGCTCTTAAAGTTCTTATCCAACCAGAAATTGTTACTTCTGTGTTTAAAAATTCTTCAGTATTTCTATAAAGTGATTTTACTAGACTTGTGTCTTTCATGTTAACCTCCTGTATATTATATATTTTTGTATTTACAAATTAATTAAAAGCAATAAAAAAACCTTTCAATCCCGAAATATGGGACGAAAGGAATAACTTACGTGGTACCACCCAAATTGCCTAAAAATAGGCCACTTAGCAAATTAATAACGACATTTAGCCGTCTAAGCCTACAGAAGCTTACGCTTGTTCGGTTAGAAACTCCGAGATGTTCTTCACAATTAACTTCGTATAAGGCTCACACCATCCCTTATTCGCTAAGACTACATTTAAAAGCTACTCTTCTCATCATAGTAATAAACTTAAATTTAATTTTAATAATATCATTTTAAGATACTTTACTAACATTTGCAACTTAATTTCATAATATATATTTAAAGAATGTTTTTGGAGGAAAAAATGTCTAAAAAGAATTTTTTAGAAGAAAAGTATTGTGAAATTAATCAATTAAAGGTCTTGCTACAAACATATCCAAAGGAATACTGTGAAACAATTATTAAAGTTATGAATAAGGTATTTGATGAGATATCTGATTATTTAGAAGAAGAGAAAAAGAAAGTAAAAAAATCTATGAAAAAACATTCAAGAGGGCAAATGTTTACCATAGAGGAATTATCAAAATATAATGGTAGAAATGGAAATCCTGCATATGTGGCTATCGATGGAATTGTATATGATATGGAGGGAGTTAATGGTTGGGATAATGGTATTCATTTTGGACTAAGTGCAGGAAAAGATTTAAGCTCAGAATACTTAAATTGTCATGCAAATAGATTATCCATAATAGATAAAGCTAAAGCTGTTGGAACATTAGTAGATCCTAATGAAGAAAGAGCTGATATTAAATATTATAGAATAGAAGAAATAGCTCAATTTGATGGAAGTGGAAATAATCCAGCATATGTAGTCGTTGATGGGATAGTATATGATGTAACTGATATGAAACAGTGGAATGGTGGAAAGCATTATGGATTAGTTGCAGGAAAGGATTTAAGTGAGTATTTTAATTCTTGTCATAAATCTGAAAAGGATATATTAAAAAAATTAAGAGTAATAGGAAAGATTATAGAGTAAATTATATATTTAGTGAAAGGTTAAGAGTAATTATATATTAATAAATATATAATTACTCTTAGTCTTTACTAAGTTAGTTTATAATTTATTTGAACATAATAAATTTTATAGTTTAGATTTATTCTTTTCCTGTTTCATATGAATTAGTTATAGAAGATGGGAAGTTTAACATTATACAATCTTTCATTATTCTTTTATATTCATATTCTAGATATCTGAATTGAACTTTTACTTCTTTATCTTCAGTAATTTCTATAATTGCATAAGTGGGATTAGGTCGTCCTATTTTAGGTTTTCCAACACTACCAACGTTAATCAATAATTTATCTCCATATTTTTTAGCACAAGGTATATGAGTATGAGCACAAACTAAAACATTCTCTTCTAATGCTTTCATAACTTCAATTGTGTTAGGAGCATCTTCAAAAAGATAATCATTTATTGCGCTAGGACTACCGTGAGTGAACAATATATTAACTCCATTAAAAGTATATCTTAAGGAGGTTGGTAAGGAATCTAAATAGTATTTGTTTGAGATTCTAACCTCATTACATGCCCAAGGTAATGAAAAAGAATTAATTGTAGTATTTCTAATGAAGGTATAATCACCATCTACTACAGAAGCATCATAATTTCCTTTAATGCAAGGAATTTCTCTTCTTCTAATTAATGCAATAGATTCATTTGGATGAGGACCATATCCAACTAAATCTCCAAGGCAAATAATTTTATCAACATTTTGTTCATCTATATCTTCAAGTGCTTTCATTAGTGCATATATATTCCCATGAATATCTGATATAACTGCTATTTTCATCTTGTTATCCTCCAAATATTTTTAATAACATAAAAAATAAATTTTTATAAGTTAATTATTAAGCTTACAATATTTAAGTTATATTAAAAAAATGTCTTATAATAATTATATCACTATGAACAAAAAAAATATCAACAAAGTATTAAAAAGTGGATAATATAAAAATTTTAAGTTATTATAAACATAAGGAATTTAATTGAATTTTGGAGGCAGAATAATGAAAGATTCTAGAGTAAAAAAGGTATTAAGTAAAATGGTGGAAAAAAATATTCCGCAAATAATAGTAACTTCACCAGAATCTATTTTCTATTTAACAGGAAAAATGATTAGGCCAGGTGAAAGGTTAATTGCTTTATATTTAAATAGTGAAGGTAATCATAAATTAATAGTTAATAAGTTATTTCCTATACATGAAAATTTAGGAGTAGATATAGTTTGGTATGATGATATAGAAAATCCAATAGATAAACTATCTAATATAATTAAAAAAGGAGAGGTATTAGGAGTAGATAAAACTTGGCCAGCTCAATTTTTAATGGATCTTATGGATAGAAATATAGTAAAGGCTTTTGTTAACTCATCACCTATATTAGATACTTTAAGAATGATAAAAGATGAAGAGGAAATTCAAATAATGAAAGAATCATCAAAAATAAATGATGAAGTTATGCTAAAGCTTTGGAACAATTTAAAGCCAGGATATTCTGAAAAATATTATTCAAATCTTTTATCAGAAATTTATGAGGAATGTGGAGCATCAGGTTTTTCATTTTCACCAATAATAGCAACTAGTCCAAATGGAGCAGATCCGCATCATGGAACTGGGAAAGATAAGATTAAACTTGGAGATAGTGTAGTTTTAGATATTGGTGGAAAATATAAAAACTATTGCTCAGATATGACTAGAACTGTATTTATAGGTAAAGAACCAAGTAAAGAGCATGCAGATATTTATAACATAGTTAAGAATGCTAATGAAAAGGCTATTTCTATAATTAAGGAAGGCGTTAGATTTTCTGATATAGATAAAGCAGCTAGAGATTTAATAACTGAAGCAGGGTATGGAGAATACTTTACTCATAGAACAGGACATAGCATAGGAATTGAAGTTCATGATTTCGGAAATGTTAGTTCAGTAAATGATGATGAAGTTAAAGCAGGAATGATTTTTTCTGTAGAACCAGGTATTTATTTAAAAGATAATATTGGAGTTAGAATTGAAGATTTAGTTCTTGTAACAAAGGATGGATGTGAAGTTTTAAATTCTGTAACTAAAGAAATAGTTGTATTATAGTTTAGAATTATAAAAAAAGTGAAGTGAGCTTATATAGCTCACTTCATTTTTATAGTATTTCAATAACTCTATTCATTAATTTTATAAAATCATTTTTAACTCTAGCAGATGTTTCAATAACTTCTTCATGATTTAAAGGTTGATCTAATATTCCAGCTGCCATATTTGTTAAACAAGAAATACCTACAGTTTTTATTCCACAATGATTTGCTACGATAACTTCAGGAACTGTAGACATTCCAACAGCATCTCCACCCATAGCTTTAGCAAATCTTACTTCAGCAGGAGTTTCGTATGTAGGACCTGAGAACATTACATAAACACCTTGTTGCAGTTTAATTCCAAGTTCCTTACCAGCTTCTAAAACTTTATTTCTAAGTTCTAAGCTATAAGCCTCAGACATATCTGGGAATCTTGGGCCGAATTCATCCAAGTTTTGTCCAAATAGTGGATTTGAACCAGAGAAGTTTATATGATCAGTTATTACCATTAAGTCTCCCGCATTAAAATCTTTATTAACAGCGCCACAAGCGTTAGTAACAATTAATTTAGAAACCCCTAAAAGTCTCATTACTCTTACTGGAAAAGTTATTTTCTCCATTGAATATCCTTCGTAATAATGGAATCTTCCTTGCATAGCAACGACTTGTTTGCCGCCAAGTTTACCTATAACTAATCTACCAGCATGACCTTCAACTGTTGAAGTAGGGAAGTTTGGTATATCAGAATAATTATAGTATTCAGCATCTTCTATAGTATCTGCTAGCGAACCAAGTCCAGAGCCAAGTATTAATCCAATTTCAGGTTTATATTTACTTTGCTTTGAAATAAATTCAGCAGATGCTTTGATTTGTGTTAATAAATCCATTAAAATCACCTCTTATTTTTCGTCAAATGTATATTAAATTTATGATATAAGCTATTTATTTAATAGTATTTCTCCAACCTTAACTACATCTCCTGCTCCTACTGTAAGAACTAAATCATTTTCTTTAACCTTTGAAGCAAGATAATTTGCAACTTCTTCATGACTATGAAGGTTTATGCAGTTCATTCCTGTTTTTCTTATAGCATCTCCAAGTTCAATAGAAGAAACTAAACCAGTGTCTTTTTCTCTTGCAGCATAGATATCCATTAAGATAAGCTCATCTGCAGATGAAAAGCATGTAGTGAATTCATCAAAAAGAGTTTTTGTTCTAGTATAAGTGTGCGGTTGGAAAACACAGTAAGTTTTATTGTGCTCAATAAGTTTTGCAGTTGATAAAGTTGCTTTTATTTCAACTGGATGATGAGCATAATCATCTATTATAGTTGCACCATTAAATTCACCTTTGTATTCAAACCTCTTATGAGCACCTTTGCACTCAGCTAGTCCCTTTATTATTGACTCTTTAGGAATATTTAAAATTAAAGATGTACAAATAGTAGCAAGTGCATTTAATATATTATGCTTACCAGTTGTACTTAAAGTAACATCAAATAATTTTTCTCCATGTTTACATACTGTAAATGTTGCACAACCTTTATTATTGAAAGAAATATTAGAGGCTGTAACATCACCTTTAGTAAATCCATAGCTAATAGTTTTACATTTTGCATAATTAATAACTTCTAAAACATTAGCATCTTCAGCACAACCAACTAAATAACCATCTTCTGGAATTAAATCAGAGAATTTTTTAAAGGTCTCTTTGATGTGATTTAAATCTCTATAGTAATCTAAGTGATCTGCATCTATATTTAAAACTATTCCTATATAGGGATAGAATTTTAAAAATGACGCTTTATACTCGCAAGCTTCAGTTACAAAATATTCACTTTCACCTATTTTATAATTACCATGAATAGCATCTACATCACCACCAACTAATATAGTAGGATCTAAATTAGCACTTAATGTTATATGAGAAAGCATTGAAGTAGTAGTAGTTTTTCCGTGAGTTCCAGCTACTGCAACATTATATTTATGTCCCTTCATAATATAACCTAAAAATTCTGCTCTATCCATTAGTTCTATATTTTTGTTTTTAGCTTCAATTATTTCAGGATTGCTATCAGGAATAGCTGCGGTATATACTACTAAATCAACATTTTTTAAGTTTTCACTTTTATGACCTATGTATATTTCTGCGCCTGATTTTCTTAATTTATCTAAAACTTCAGATTCTTTAGCATCTGAACCTGATACGTTATAACCTTTAGTTAATAGTACAGCAGCAAGTCCACTCATACTGACTCCGCCAATACCTATAAAATGTACTTTTTTGTTTTTATCTGAATTTAAATCGAAAGACAAGATATCAACCCCTTTAACTTGGTAAATATAAACTTACATCTGTACTATAAAAAAGATATAATAAATTAGGATATAAATTTATATCTAGAATATAGAAAAGATGTTTCATTTATAATTATATACAAATTTATTATATTGAACACAAAAAATAAAAAATATATAAAATATTTTGTGACAAAAAAGAACAAAATGTTATTAATGAAGCGTTTATAAGCAATAATATGATTTTTATAAATATATAAATTATAAATAATATTTATTATGAAGAATTGCTTGAAAATAAGCAAAAACTATTGATAATGTATTTAATATAGAATAAAATATGAATATTGCACAGTAGGAATTTGAAATAATTCGTGTTTTTGAGAAAAAAAGGAAGGTGATATTAATGGAAAAATTAACTAGGAACAATAGAGTTGTAGCCATTACTAAGATATTAATAGAAACACCGAATAAAGTTATTGGATTAAATAGATTTTCGGAACTTTTAAATGCAGCTAAGTCTACAATAAGTGAAGATATAGTAATAGTAAGAGAAGTGTTAGAAAAATTGGAAATGGGTTCTGTTGAAACTATTTCTGGTGCGGCAGGAGGAATAAAATTTATTCCTAAGATGGGGAAGAGTGCTAGAGAGGATTTTGCAAATGAATTATGCAATGCACTATTAGAAGAAGGAAGAATAATACCAGGTGGATTTATTTATTTAACTGATATAATGTATAATCCACAAATAGTTAGTAAAGCTGGTATTATATTAGCATCTCATTTTAAAGGAATGAATATTGACTATGTAGTTACTGTAGAAACAAAAGGAATTCCTCTAGCATATGAAGTTGCCAAAAGTTTAGGTATAGAACTTGTTATCATTAGAAAAGATAATAAAGTTACAGAAGGACCAACGGTAACTATTAACTATGTTTCTGGTACTAGTGGAAGAATACAACAAATGTGCTTAGCAAAAAAATCAATGAAGCCTTTAAGTAAGTGTGTGTTTATTGACGATTTCCTAAGAGGTGGCGGAACAGCTAAAGGAATAAAAGATTTATTAAAAGAATTTGATAGTGAATTAGTAGGTACAGGAGTATTAGTTGATAATGTCGGAGTAGAAACAAAATGTGCTTCAGATTATGTATCAATTATAGAATTAGAATACGACAAAGAAACTGAAAAATTAAATCTTGAACCATCAAAATTAATTAAATAGTAAAAATTCAGTTGCTAAATTATATATGGAAAAATTTAAAAAATATTTAAGTAAAAAAAAGGGTTTTTAAACTTTTTATAGAAATATATAATTTATAAAAGCAACTGGAGGTGTAGTGAAATGACAATCACAGACGTTAGAATCAGAAAAATAGCAGCAGAAGGAAAAATGAAAGCTATAGTTTCTGTAACATTTGATAATGAATTTGTTGTCCATGATATTAAAGTAATAGAAGGACAAAACGGCTTGTTTATAGCAATGCCAAGTAGAAAAACACCAGATGGTGAGTTTAAAGATATAGCTCATCCAATAAACACTGAAACAAGAGAAAAAATCCAAGCTTCTATATTAGCTGCTTATGAAGTAGCGATGGAAGAGGAAAACGTTGTTATAGGTGAATAATGAATATAAAATAAGAGAGGCATATAACCTCTCTTATTTTATTTATATTTAATTAATAGTAAAAAATATCATGAACGTTTTGAAATAAAAAGGAACGTGTGATTTGTTAAATGTTAAATATGTATGATTAACTAAAATAATTAAAATACTGGCTTTCGTTTATGTAAGGTTGAAATACTCTACTTAATGAAATATAATATATGAGAATATTGACGAACGTTTCTAAGTTTATTTTAAAATTTGTCCTTAAAATAATTAAGATATAAGTTTCAGATAATATACAGCTATTGGAACATTTACATATATACGTATAGAAATAATTATAGAAAATCATGTAAGAATTGGTGATTTTGTTGAAATAAAAAATCTAAAATTGGTAATAATACTAAAGTATTTCATTTAACATATATTAGAATACAAGGATGAGTAGAAACAAGAGGTCTTATTAAGAAGTAATTCTTATTTATATAAACTATAAGATAAAAATATGGCAAACATTGTTATAATATTTAAGGAGGGTCTCATAATTATGATAGCTCATGGAAAGAAAATAAAGATATTTACAGGAAATTCACATCCTGAATTAGCAAAAGAGATTGCAGATTTACTAGGATTACCACTTGGAAATTCTAAGGTATCTACTTTTAGCGATGGAGAAATATCTGTTGATATTAATGAAACTGTAAGAGGTGTTGATGTATTTATAGTACAATCTACAAGTTCACCAGTTAATAATAATTTAATGGAATTATTAATAATGATAGATGCATTTAAGAGAGCATCTGCAGGAAGAATTACAGCAGTTATTCCTTACTATGGATATGCTAGACAAGATAGAAAGGCAAAATCAAGAGATCCAATAACAGCAAAATTAGTTGCTGATATATTAACAGCAGCAGGTGCAGATAGAGTATTAACTATGGATTTACATGCATCTCAAATTCAAGGATACTTTAATATTCCAGTAGATCATTTACTTGGTTCACCAATATTAGCTAGAAATTTTGTAGAACAAGGTTTTAAAGATAAAGATGATGTAGTAGTAGTATCACCAGATCTAGGAAGTGTTACAAGAGCTAGAAAATTTGCTGATAAGTTAAATGCACCAATTGCAATTATCGATAAGAGAAGACCTAAAGCCAATGTTTCAGAAATAATGAATATAATTGGTGAGGTAAAGGGCAAGAGATGTATACTAATTGATGATATGATAGATACAGCAGGAACTATAGCAAATGCAGCAAATGCTTTAAAGGATTTAGGAGCAAAAAATGTTTATGCATGTTGTACTCATGGTGTTTTATCAGGCCCAGCTTTTGAAAGAATAAATGCTTCTGCAATTGAAGAGTTAGTAATGTTAAACACTATTCCGCTTCCAGAGGGAGAAGGATTAGAAAAGTTTAAGTCAATTTCAGTTGCACCATTATTTGCTGAAGCAATTAAAAGAATTTATGATGATGAGCCAATAAGTAAGTTATTTGAAAATTAATAATATAGAAGGGTGTTGCGTAAGCAGCACCTTTTTCATATATTTTTTAATAATGTGTAACAAATGTAAATTTTATAAAAATTTTATTATTGTTTTTAAAATTCTAGTATAAAATATTAATTAAGGATGGTGAAAGATATGGAAGATAAATTAGGAAAAATATTAATTGTAGATGATGATACGCATATAAATGAATTAATAGATGTGTACCTGAAGAGTTCAGGGTATTCTACTAAAAGATGTTTTAATGGAAATGATGCATGTAATATAATTTCAGAAGGAAATATAGGGCTTGTTATATTGGATATTATGTTACCTGGTAAAGACGGAATAGAAGTATTGAAATTTATAAGAAAGAATACTGACATCCCTGTAATAATGTTAACTGCAAAAGGTGAAACATTTGATAAAGTATTAGCATTAGAATTAGGAGCAGATGACTATGTGGTAAAGCCATTTGACCCGAAAGAATTGATAGCTAGAGTTAAGGCTGTAACTAGAAGATATATTGCTGATAATAAAAGTAATGATATTATTGAATATACTGATTTAGTAATAGATATTGGAGCATATGAAGTTTCCTATAAAGGCAGTAATGTAAAGCTTGCTCCAAAAGAATTAGAATTATTATATTTTATGGCGAGCAATCCTAATAAGGTATTTACAAGAGAGCAGTTAATGTATGAGGTTTGGGGATATGATTATCCAGGAGATTCTAGAACAGTTGATGTTCATGTAAAAAGATTAAGGGAAAAGGTTAAAGGTGGAGATGAGTGGGAGCTTCAAACTGTTTGGGGTGTTGGATATAAATTTGAGGTGAGATAAGTGAAAAAAAACAGTATAGTAAGAAAGCTAATTATCACTTTCTCTTCAATAACAGGTGTTGTATTAATACTAGTTGGATTAATAATAAGTGTATGGTTTTATCAAAGTGATGAAAAAGAAAAGATAAGTACATTAAGCAAACAATTAGATATTGTTTCACAATCAATTGCTAATTATATAAGATATCAAGAGGGAACATATGAAGATATAAATAAGCTATTAAAGGTAACCTGCTTTACTAATAATATGGATGGAGTGGTTATAGATAAATTAGGATATGTTTATATGATATCTAATGATGAGTATAGTAATTTAAAGTATACTAAGCTAGATATACCAGATAATATTACAATTACTTCAGATAAGTTGCATCATAAAAAGAACATAATTAAAAATAATGAAGGGCATAATTTAGGAGCATATATTAAACCTATTTATTTTAATGAGCAATTAGATGGATATATAGTAATGATAGAAAAAGAACAAGTAAGTAGTAGACAGATGATAATTACTATATGGGTATCTGTAGTTATGGCTATAATAATTGCTGCGTGTATAGTTAAATATTTTGCGGAAGTTTTAGTGGTAGAGCCTATAGAAGAATTAAATAGTGCAGCTAAAAAATTAACTAAAGGGGAAGTAACTAAAAGAGTAAAAGTAATTAATGATAATGAAATAGGAGAACTTGCAGAATCATTTAATATAATGGCACAATCCATTGAAGAGTCTGATAACATAAGAAAAGAATTTATATCAAATGTTTCTCATGAATTAAGGTCACCAATAACATCAATCAAAGGATTTGTTGGTGGAATATTAGATGGAGTTATTCCTAAGGATAAAGAAAATTATTATTTAAAAATAGTTTATGATGAAATTGATAGATTAGCAAGATTAGTTAATGATTTATTAGACATATCTGCAATGGAAAGTGGAAAGTTTAATTTAAATATATCAGAGTTCGATATAAATCAAGTAGTTAGTTTATGTATTTTGAACTTAGAAGGTAAGATAAAAGCAAAGGGATTAAGTGTTAAAGTTACATTATGCGATAAGAGATGTTTTGCAATTGGAGATAGGGATAGGATAATTCAAGTTTTGACTAATTTGTTAGAAAATGCAATAAAATATAGCAATGATAATGGTCAAATAGAAGTAAATATAAATGTAAAGGGAGAAAAGATTTTTGTAAGTATATTTAATACTGGAGAAAATATAAATAATGAAGATATTAAGCATATTTGGGATAGATTTTATAAAAGTGATAAATCTAGAACAAATAAGATTAGTACAGGGCTTGGATTACCTATAGTAAGATTAATTTTATCTCAGCATAATGAGGATGTTTGGGTTAATAATATTGAGGGTAAAGGAGTAAATTTTACCTTTACGCTGAAAAGAAATATAGAATAGAATTTTTATATAGATAGTATTGGAGGAGAGTATGACAAATTATAAAAAGAATAAAAATACGTCAAGAACTCCACACTATAAAATAAGCAATATAATTTTTGAAAATAAGAATAATAAAAGAATAAAATTTAAAATACTTATAAAGATTATTTTGTATATATTAGTAGTTAGTATTCTAGGAGCTTTTATATCAAATATAAGTATTACATATAGATATGGCGGTCTAATAAAGCGAATCCAGAATGTTGAAAAAAATGGGGATACAATAATCTTAGATTATACAAAAATTATAAAAGAAGTAGCACCTTCTTTAGTTACAATAAGTGATTCTAAAGACAAACTTTTGGAAAAAAAGTATTTTGATAATAATATTACAGGAGTAGTGATAGATTCTAATGGAATAATATTAACAAATTATTCTGCTATAAAAAATAAAAGTCAGATTTTTGTTAATTTATACAAAACAATGGAAGAGCCTATAGAAGCTAAGTTATTAGTATTTGATGAAAGTATAGATTTAGCTATTATAAAAATAAGCGTTGAGGAAGAACTAGAAGCTGTAAAAATTGCAGAAATTAATGATATAAAAGAAGGGCAAGGAATTGTTATATTAGGAAATGCTATAAATAGCGATTATGTTGGCAGTGTTATTCCTGGAATAATAACATCAAGAGATGAGAAAATACTAAATAAAGATAATAGAGAGTATTCATTATTGCAGGTAAGTGCTGTGATAAATAATAAAAATACTGGTGGAGTAATTTGTAATTCCAATGGAGAAGTAATTGCACTTGCAAATCTAACTATTACAAAAGAAAAAAATGAAAATGGGCTTTATTATGGCTTAGAAATAAGTGGGCTTCAGGAAATGGTAAATTCAACCAATTCATTTAAAAGTATTTTGGGAATAAAAGAGGGCGGAATAATAGTTGATAAAATGAGTGAATTTACAGGGTTTTACATTGATGAATTAGTAAAAAATGGAAGTGCTTATAAAGCTGGAATTAAGCCAACAGATATTATTGTTAAGATTGATGGTCACCAAGTGATAAATGTTGAAGATATTATATATATATTGCAAAGTAAAAAGAAGGATGATATTTTAGAATGTAGCATTTTAAGTGATGGAGAATTAAAGGAAGTTGAGATAAAAGTAACAGAATAAAATTTAGGCTAATTCAAAAATAGAATTAGCCTAAATTTTTACTTTTAAATTAAATATAACGAGGGTAAATTCAATAATAAAAAACTTTTATTATTGAAAAAAATGGTATAATATAAAATAGTTAATTTTAAATAACGGAGGAAAAATAAATGTTTTTAATAGTAGGGTTAGGTAATCCAGGAAGTGAATATAATGGAACGAGACATAATATAGGATTTGAAGCTGTAGATTACATAGCTGATAAGTATAATATAGAGTTAAATAGGATAAAATTTAAAGGTATATTTGGAGAAGGTTTAATAAATGGCAAAAAAGTAATATTATTAAAACCTACTACATATATGAATTTAAGTGGAGAAAGTATTAGAGAGGTAGTTAACTTTTACAAGATATCAAATGAAGAAATAATAGTTATTTATGATGATATTAGTCTAGATGTGGGAAGACTTAGAATAAGAGAAAAGGGAAGTCATGGTGGACACAATGGTATAAAAAGCATAATTGCTAATTTAGGGACTGATGTTTTTCCAAGAGTAAAAATAGGTGTAGGAGCACCAAAGGGAAATTTAGTTTCACATGTATTAGGTAAATTTAATGAAGAAGAAATAAATGTTTTAAGAAAGACATTAATAGCAACAGAAGAGGCTGTAAATGTAATGTTAAAAAATGATGTTAAAGATGCAATGAATAAATTTAATGGATTTAATGCATGTAATGAAGGTTAATTGAGAATAGGGCAGGTGGAAAAAATGAGATTGAAAGGGCTGATGAGACCCTTAGAAGAAAGTAGCAATTTTAGTGAAGTTATAGGATGCTTACAAAAGGGTCAGCTTCCTATTAATTTATCGGGATTATCGGATTCTGGAAAAAGTTATGTGATAAATGGGATTTTTGAAAAGGTAGATAATTCAATTGTTGTTATTACGCATAATGAAATAGATGCAAAAAATCTTTATGAAGATTTAAGTCTGTACTCGACAGATGTTTATTTTTTACCTATAAGAGAAGTAGTATTTTATACTGTTGATGCTATTTCAGGGGATTTAAGATGGGCCAGACTTAAAGTCATAAACGAAATACTTAAAAAAAGAGAAAAGAAGATAATTGTAACGTCCGTCGATGCGATGACAACTTTATATACACCAAAACAAAAATATTTAGAATATAGTTTAACTATAAAACAAGGTGAAGAGGTTGATTTAAAAGATATTTCTACAAAGTTAATGAATTGTGGATATGAAAGAGTAGAAGTTGTTGAAGGAAAAGGTGAATTTTCATTTAGAGGAGGGATACTTGATGTTTTCCCTCCTAATGCTGTTTATCCATATAGAATAGAGTTATTTGGAGATGAAATAGATTCTATAAGAACTTTTAATATTGAATCTCAAAGAAGCATAGAAAAGATAGATAAATTCGATATTTTTCCAGCAAAAGAAGTTATAGTTGATGAAGAAGTCAAGGAAAAGGCAATAAATGGAATAACTGAAGAATTAAATTCGGTAATAGAAAATTCATCAAAGAAAGATGAAGATAGAGTAGATAAATTAAGAAGAATAGTAAATAAAAATTTAGAAATGTTAAAGGAAACATCAACATTTGAAACTATAGATAGTTATTTACCATTCTTTTATGATAAAATGGAGACATTTTTTGATTACTTAGAAGGTTTTACTTTTATTGTTGATGATATAAAAAGATGTAAAGGAAAGATAGATAGTATATATTATGAGTTTAATGAAAATTATACTTCGTTTTTACAAAGAGGAGATATATTACCATCTCAAAATAAGCTTCTTATAGATAATGATGAAATTTTTATTAATTTGGAAAAGAGCAACCTGATAACATTAAGTACGTTTGATGGAAGAAACGATATTATATCATTGTTTAAAGATATAGAACTTAAACAAACATCATTAAGCAATTATAATGGTCAATTTGATTTATTAGTAAATGATATAAAAGAAAGAAAAGAAAAAGGATATAAAACATTAATCCTTGCAGGAACTCGAACTAGAGGAGAAAGATTAGTAAAAACTTTACGTGATATGGAAGTAGAGAGTGTATACAAGGATAATGTAGATTCTATAGAATATGGTGAAGCTGTAATAACTTTTGGTAATTTGATTAAAGGATTTGAATGTCCAGATTTTAAGGTTTCTGTTATTTCAGATAAAGAGGTCTTTGGAGAAGCTAAAAAGGTATTACCAAAAAAGAAAAACAAGAAAAAAGGCGTTGGAAAAATAACAAGCTTTACTGAACTTAAACCTGGAGATTATGTTGTACATGCGAATCATGGTATAGGTGTATTTAAAGGCATTAAACAAATTGATGTAGCTGGTAACACTAGGGATTATCTTGATATTGTGTATGATAAAGGTGACAAATTATATGTACCAGTAGATCAATTAGATTTAGTTCAAAAGTATATAGGTAGCGAAGGAAATACTCCTAAAATTAATAAATTAGGAGGAACAGAGTGGCAAAAGGCAAAAGCAAAAGTAAGAAAATCTATAAATGAAATTGCCGAAGATTTAGTAAAACTTTATGCTACTAGAGCTGCATTAAAGGGCTATAAATATTCTAAAGATACAGAATGGCAAAAACAATTTGAAGATGAATTTCCATATGAAGAAACTCCAGACCAATTATCTTCACTAGAAGAAATAAAGAAGGACATGGAGTCAGATAAACCAATGGATAGATTACTTTGTGGTGATGTTGGTTATGGAAAGACAGAAGTTGCAATAAGAGCAGCGTTTAAGGCAGTTATGGATGGAAAACAAGTAGCATTTTTAGTTCCTACAACTATTCTTGCAGAGCAACACTATAAAAATTTAACTAAGAGATTTTCAGATTTCCCTGTAAAAATAGATATGATAAGTAGATTTAGAAGTACAAAAGAACAAAGAGCAACATTAAAAGCTTTAAAAGAGGGAAATGTAGATATTTTAATTGGTACTCATAGATTAGTTTCAAAAGATATTGAATTTAAAGATTTAGGATTACTTATAGTAGATGAGGAGCAAAGATTTGGAGTAGCTCAAAAGGAAAAAATAAAGAATTTAAAGAAAAATGTTGATGTATTAACTTTAAGTGCAACACCTATTCCAAGAACTCTTCATATGTCCCTTACTGGAGTTAGAGATATATCAGTAATAGAGACACCACCGGAAGAAAGATATCCTATTCAAACTTATGTTGTTGAACAAAATGATCAGCTTATAAGAGATGCTATTCTTAGAGAAATGGGTCGTGGAGGCCAAGTATACTTTGTATATAATAGAGTAGAGAGTATAGAAGGAATGGCAAATTATATAAGAGAATTGGTTCCAGAATGTAAAGTTGGAATTATACATGGGCAAATGACAGAAAAAGAATTAGAAACAGAAATGATGAATTTTATGAATAAGGAATATGATGTTTTAGTATGTACAACTATAATAGAAACTGGTATAGATATTCCAAATGTAAATACTATGATTGTAAATAATGCCGATAAAATGGGATTATCACAGTTGTATCAATTAAGAGGTAGAGTTGGTAGATCAAATAGGATTGCATACGCATATTTCATATATACTAAAGATAAAGTGTTAACTGAAATTGCAGAAAAAAGATTAAAGGCATTAAAAGACTTTACAGAATTAGGTTCAGGATTCAAAATAGCCATGAGAGATTTAGAAATAAGAGGTGCCGGAAATATGATGGGATCATCTCAACATGGACACATGGCAGCAATAGGATATGATTTATATTGTAGAATGTTAGAAGATACAGTTAAGCTAATAAAGGGTGAAATTGATAAGGAACCTATTGAAACAACAGTCGACATAAAGATTGATGCATATATACCATCATCATATATACAAGATGAAATTCAAAAAATAGAAATTTATAAAAAGATAGCTGCAATTGAAAGCTTAGAAGAGTATCAAGATATTAAAGAAGAGTTAGAAGATAGATATTCAGCATTACCAGAAGCTGTATATAATTTAATGGATATAGCTTATATAAAAAGTTTAGCTAAAGAATTATTAATTGAAGAAATAAAAGAAACACCTAAAGAGGTTAGATTTAAATTCCAACAAGGGTATAAAGACTTCAATAATATATATAAAATACTGCTAAAGAAATATAAAGAAAATATAATATTATATTTTGGAGATATTCCATTCTTTGCTATAAAATTAAATACAATAAAAAAAGAAGAGGCGATTAATTTCTATAAAGAAATTCTAAAAGAATTGATTGAAAATTCACATAAAAATTAGACAGTAAAATTTGAATAAAAAGGATAATACTGATATACTAAGTAGTGAAAGTAAAAATAATGTAAAGTGAGGGAAAAAAATTGAGAAAGATAAAAAATATTGTAGCTATTGCGGCTATTACAGCTATGGCATTTACAACTGTAGGATGTAATATGATAGCGAAAACTCCAGAAGCAATTCAAAAAACTGTCTTAGCTAAGGTTGGAAGTGAAAATATCACTTTAGCTGATGTTGATAGTGAATTACAAGCCGACATAGATTACTTAAAAGAGCAATATGGAGAAAACTACGAAGAAAATTTAGACGATACAATTAAAGAGCAATTAAAGGCGGCAAGACAAAGTGTTTTAAGTCAATTAGTAGAAGAAAAAGTAATAATAACAAAGGGAACTGAGCTTGGATATATTCCTTCAGATGAAGAGCTAGCAAGTGATATAGAAGCTGAAAAGGAAAAGTTTAAAGAAATATATGGTGGAGAAGAAGGATTACAACAAGCATTAGAATACTATGGAATGACAGATGAAAAATTTGATACATTTGTTACTAATATAGTAAAAACAGAGAAGGTACAAGATGCTGTTACTAAAGACATTACAGTAACTGATGATGAAATAAAAGAATACTACGATACTAATATAGCTAATTACACTAAAAATCCTGGTGCAAATGCAAAACATATTTTATTTGAAACTGAAGAAGAAGCAGCTGCAGCTAAGGCTAAAATAGATTCAGGAGAAACTACTTTTGAAGATTTATTTGCTGAATATGAAGGAAATGCATCATCAGGAATAAAACCTTTAGCAGAAGATTTAGGATATGTTGAAAATGAACAAGAAAACTTTGATACAGATTTCTTAGCTGGATTTAAAGTATTAAAGGAAGGTGAAGTTTCAGCACCAGTTAAAAGCTCATTTGGATACCATATAATAAAAGTTACTGATGTTGTAGCTGAAGCTACTGTAACTCCATTAGATGAAGTTAAAGATCAAATTAAATCAAGCTTAGAATATACTAAGAAAAATGAAGCTTTCACAAAGCAAGTGGAAGAATGGAAAAATGAATTAAACGTTAAAACTTACGAAGATAAATTATAATAGATATCTTTAGGTTATAAATAATAAAAAAGGAAGTTGTGCAAAATAAATTACACAACTTCTTTTTTGTTATAAATTAATATAAAATTTACTTTTTTATTACCATAGACTTCATAGAATTCCTCATTAGATGGACAATAATAAATATTGGGTAGATGTGTATAAAATTTCTAATACTTCAAATAATAATAATGCAGTTAATTATATAAACTAATGAAGGAGGTAACTCATAATAATGAAAGCTACAGGAATAGTTAGACGTATTGACGATTTAGGAAGAGTTGTTATACCTAAAGAAATAAGAAGAACTTTAAGAATAAGAGAAGGAGATCCTCTAGAGATATTTACTGATAGAGAAGGTGGGGTAATACTTAAAAAATATTCACCTATTGGGGAACTAACAGATTTCTCAAAGGAATATGCTGAAAGCTTACAACAAGCTATTGGACATATTGTCTTAATTGCAGATAAAGACGCTTTTATATCAGTGAGTGGGGCTACCAAAAAGGATTATTTTGAAAGAAAAATAAGCACTGAACTTGAAAATGTAATGAATGATAGAAAACCAGTAATTATAACTGAAGATAGTAAAACAATTCCACTACATAGTGATGAAGAAAATGGTGAGTATAGTAGTCAAGTAATTGCCCCAATTATTGCAGAAGGAGATGCAATAGGTGCAGTTTTAATAGTATCTAAAAACAGTGGAGAAAAATTTAATGAGTTAGAATTGAAATTATCAGAAACTGCAGCTGCTTTTTTAGGAAAGCAAATGGAACAATAAGTTTTTATATTAGAAAAGTAATAATACCTCTAAGCTTTAAATAATAATTAATAGGAGGAGTAATTTAAGTTTGGAGGTATTTTATGAAGAAGCAATCACTTATAAAGGGGAGTTTGGTTTTAGGTATTGCTGGAATATTGGCAAAGGTTTTAGGATTTTTTTTTAGATGGCCCTTAATAATGCTTATAGGAGATGAGGGAATAGGATATTATCAATTGTCTTATCCTCTATATATGTTTTTTGTAGCTATGGCATCTGGAGTACCTGTTGCTGTATCTAAAATGATTTCTGAAAGAAATGCAGTTAATGATATTGATGGAAGTTTTGAGGTAGTTAAAGAATCGGCATATTTGATGGCTATACTTGGAATAGGAACTTCTTTGATATTATATTTCTTTGCAAAACCAATAATTAATTTTTTAAAGTGGGATATGAAGTCGTATTATTCACTAATAGGAATAGCTTTTGCACCTGCAATAATATCTTTTGTGACTATTTTTAGAGGCTTTTTTCAAGGATTACAAAACATGACACCTTCAGGAATTTCACAAATTTTAGAACAAATAGGTAGAGTAGTTATTGGAGTTGGACTAGCATATATTTTATTTCCAAAAGGAATAGAAGTTTCAGCAGGAGGAGCTGCTTTTGGTGCAGCAGGAGGAGCTTTTATAGCATTAATATATTTAGGTTTTAAGTATATTAAAGTAAAAAAAGAAATGGGAATAAAGAAAGTAAAAACAAATACAGTTTTGCTAAATAGTATTTTAAAAATGGCAATTCCTATATCTATAGGTGCTACAGTAGGAACTATAATGAATTTAATAGATTCAATATTAGTACCACAAAAGTTATTAGAATCAGGTGTTACTAATGCAACAGCATTATATGGACAACTTACAGGAAAAGCTGCGGTATTAGTAAATGTACCATTAACATTATCTATGGCTATATGCACATCTTTAATTCCTATAATCGCTGAGGCCTATATACTTAACAGAAAAGAAGAAATGCAAAACAAAATAAGTATGTCTATGAAGTTGTCAGCAATTATAGCATTTCCATGTACGTTAGGTCTATTTTGCTTGGCAGGACCTATAATGAAATTAGTATTTTTTGATAAATATGAAGGAATAGAAATACTAAGATATCTTTCCTTATCAATACCCTTTGTTATAATAACCCAAACTACTACATCCATACTTCAAGCAACTAATCATTATATTAGACCAGTTGTTAATCTTATAATAGGGTGTGGAGTTAAAGTAGTATTAACTTGTGTATTGGTGCCAATTCCAAGTTTAAATATATTTGGAGCTGTTATAGCAAGTGTTGCTGCATATATTATAGTAACTATATTAAATGTTATATCTCTTAAGAGTAAAACAAAGTGTAGGATGAATATTTATGAGTCTTTCGTAAAGCCGGCATATGCAGCATTAATAATGATTATATCAGTAATGATTACTTATACATTTATAATGGGAAAAATACAAAGTAATAGTATTTCTTGCTTATTATCAGTATTTATGGGTATTATTATATATATAATAGCTATTCTAGTCTTAAAAGTTTTCGAAATAGATGAAATAAAGAGTAGATTAGTAAGAAAGTAATTAAGGAGAGTATCTTATGATAAAAATAGTTGGATTAGGACCAGGTTCACCAGATGCATTGACTATAGGTGCAGTTAAGGCTTTAGAAGAAAGTGAAAATTTGTATTTTAGAACAGAAAAGCATCCTACTGTAGATTATTTAAAAGAAGGATTAAAATCATTTAAAACTTGCGATAAATACTATGAAGAAGGAAGTAGCTTTGATGAGGTATATTCTAATATTGCAAAAAATATGATTGAAGAATATAAGGAAAAAGGTGAACTTGTTTATGCAGTTCCAGGACATCCACTTGTAGCAGAAAGATCAGTATTAAATTTAATAAATTTATGTGATGAAAATAATATTGAATATAAAATATTACCGGCTGTTAGTTTTGTTGATGCAATGATGGATAGACTACAAATAGACCCTATTGAAGGTTTAAAGATTATAGATGCATTCGATATAAAAAATCAAATTTTAGATAAAAGAATAGGAACAATAATAACACAAGTATATAATTCTCTAATTGCTTCAGAAGTTAAATTAGAATTACTTGAATATTATCATGATGAAACAGAAATATATTATGTAAGAGCAGCAGGAATAGAGGGAGAGGAATCTATAAGAAAGATTCCTATATATGAGCTTGATATGCAAGAGGACATAGATTATTTAACATCAGTATATATTCCTAAAGATACTAACAATAAAAAAGACTTTTATGATTTAGTAAATACAATAGAAGTATTAAGAAGTGAAGAAGGTTGTTCATGGGACAGAGAACAGACACATGAAAGTATTAAAAATTGTCTTTTAGAAGAAGCTTATGAGGTAATAGAAGCTATAGAAAATGATGATATAGATGGATTAATAGAAGAATTAGGGGATGTATTACTACAAGTAGTATTCCATTCTGTTATAGGTAAAGAAGATGGGTATTTTAATATTTCTGATGTTATAGAAGTTATTACTTCTAAAATGATTTATAGACATCCACATGTATTTGGAAATACAGTTGCAAATACTTCAGAAGAAGTATTAAAGAATTGGGATGAATTAAAGAAGCAAGAAAAAAACTATGAAACTATTACAGAAGAAATAGAAGGAATAGCTAAAACTTTACCAGCATTAATAAAAGCTCATAAGGTTCAAAAGAAGGTTGCAAAAGTTGGATTTGATTTTAAGGATGTAATTGAGGCAGCTACAAAGGTTGAAGAGGAAAAAAATGAAATTTTAGATGTATATAAAACCAATAATAGGGAAAAAATAATGAATGAAGTTGGGGATTTATTATTTGCTTGCGTAAATGTTAGTAGATTATTAGAGGTTGATGAAGAAGAAGCTTTAAATAAGTCTATAAACAAGTTCATAAAAAGATTTGCTTTTGTTGAAAAAGAACTTTCAAAAGCAGGAAAAGACATAAAAAGCTCTACAATAGATGAAATGAATTTATTATGGGAAGAGTCAAAGAAATACGATTAGTAAAAAGATAGCTATTTTACGTAAGTTTTAAGAAGGAATTTTAAAACTTGTGAAGAATAGTATTTAAGAGAGAATATTAAAATATGCTATACTACATGAAAAAGTTGTAATAATTATATTTTTATAGAAAAAAGCCCATATTTCTATAGACTACTTAATAAAGTGGATATATAATAAGAGAATGTAGTTATAGTACATAAGTAGAATAGTTAACTACAAAGATTTAACTGTTTATTTAAGGAGGATGTAAATCGTGAATAAAGCAGAATTAATTACTAGCATGGCAGAAAAAAGCCAATTAACAAAGAAAGATGCAGAAGCAGCTTTAAAAGCATTCATTGATTCAGTTCAAGAAGCTTTAGAAAGTGGTGATAAAGTTCAATTAGTTGGATTTGGTACTTTTGAAACTAGAGAAAGAGCTGCAAGAGAAGGTAGAAATCCAAGAACTAAAGAAACTATAAGCATTCCAGCTTCAACTGTTCCAGTTTTCAAAGCAGGAAAAGAGTTCAAAGAAAGAGTTAATAAGTAATTATAAATTTTAAACCCGAGTTATCTCGGGTTTTTTGATATATAAAATTATTTGATTATTGATGGAAATGAAGGAGATAATATGAGATTAGATAAGTATTTAAAAGTTTCAAGAATAATAAAAAGAAGAACAGTAGCTAAAGAGGCATGTGAAGGTGGAAGAGTATCTATAAATGACAAAATTGCAAAGCCATCAACAGATGTAAAAGAGGGCGATATAATCGAGATTACTTTTGCAACTAGAAAGTTAAAAGCAAGAATAATAAATATTGCAGAACATGTAAGAAAAGAAAATGCTAAAGAAATGTACGAAATTCTAGAGGGTGTAGAAGATAGAGAATAATTTTTAAAAATCCTTCATATATTTAATAAAGAAATATATGGAGGATTAAATATATGGAAAAGAAAATTGAAGAAAATAAAGGAAATATTGTTTTGGAAAATAGACAGAAAATGACGCTTACAGGAGTATTAGAAGTAATTAGCTTTGATGATGAGAAAATATTCTTGAATACTAAACTAGGAAACTTAACAATAAAAGGTTCTGATCTTAAAATGAATAAATTAGATGTACAAAATGGGGATATAATAATAATGGGAAATATATCTTATATTGTATATAGTGGAAAGGATATTAAAAAAGAAAAACAAAGTCTAATAGAAAAATTATTTAAGTAGGTGAGATTTTATGCCGTTACCAACAGACATACAATTTAGTATAATTTTTTATGCAATAATTGCGGGTATATTAACAGGAGCAATGTTTGATTTATATAGAATTATAAGAGGTAATATAAATGTAAAAGTAATAATTGTCATTGAAGATATATTGTTTTGGGTTCTTGCAGCGATGATAGTATTTGCCTTTTTACTTTATAAGAATTATGCTTTTTTAGGACCATATGTATATGTATTTATGTTAATCTCTTTAGCTGTATACATAAAATTTATAAGCGAAAGTGTAATAAAAGCTGAAGTAATTATTCTAAATATGATTATAAAGGTCAGTAGAATATTATTTAAGAATTTAATATATCCTTTTAAGGTAATCTTTTATAATTTAACTGGAAAAAATAATTAGTACAAAAAAATAGCTTGAATAAAATATGTAGAGTGTTTAAAATATATTTATAGAATGTTATAAAAGAAGGTACTATTTTTATGAGAAAAAAAACAAACCTTACAGGGATAATGATTATTTTAATTTGTTCTGTTTTTACTTTAAGTTTAATTAAGCAAGGAATCGTATTAAAAAGAATAAAAAATGATATTGCTATTCAAACTAAACAACTGGAAGAATTAAAAGAAAAAAACTCAAAGTTAGAAGCCGAATTAGAAAGTGCTCAGACTGGAAATAGTTATCTAGAAAAGTTAGCTAGGGAAAGATTAGGGCTAATTAAGGAAGGCGAACAACAAGTTAGCTCAATAAAAAATCAAGAATAGTGTTACTAATGTTTAAATTAATAATAATAAGGTTATTATTAATAATATAAATTATTAAAATTTAAGGAGGATTCTTTGTAAAATGACCTTAATGGCAGGAAACATATTAGAGGGTACAGTGGTAAATATCACAAACTTTGGAGCGTTTGTAGAGATTGAAGGAAAAACAGGGTTAGTTCACATTTCAGAGGTTGCAGATTCTTTTGTTAAAGACATAAGACAACACCTTAATGAACAAGATAAAGTAAAAGTAAAGGTTATTTCTATTGATGATAATGGGAAGATTAGCTTATCTATAAAGCAAGCTAATATAAAGAAGAAATCAGTAAGACCAGCAGAGATAGAATGGACTCAAGAAAAGAAGAAAGTAGCTCCAGCAAATTTTGAGGATATAATGTCAAGATTTTTAAAGGACAGTGAAGAAAGACAACAAGACTTTAAAAAGCATCAAGAATTTAAAGGAAAAAGCAAAAAAGGCTTTTAAAAGATAAATAAATAGATTTAATATATAGAGGAGTTGGTGAATCCAACTCCTATATTTTTTAAAAAAATTTATTTATTTAATATAAAATATTTAAAGATTAAGCTTTTTATA
Organism: Clostridium celatum; assembly: GCF_021412605.1. Classification (NCBI taxonomy): domain Bacteria; kingdom Bacillati; phylum Bacillota; class Clostridia; order Eubacteriales; family Clostridiaceae; genus Clostridium; species Clostridium celatum. The sequence goes on along the minus strand of NZ_JAJKGM010000045.1, from coordinate 214 downwards.
GTCGTAAAAATGGCTATTTTACTAGGGTTTAAGAGAATTTAAATAAAAAATAAAAAAAATACAAAAAAATGTTGACAGTATTATGTTGATGCTATATAATTAATTTTGTCGTCAGGTAGACGACGCAAAACAAAACATGCTGAAGTGGCGGAACAGGCAGACGCACAGGACTTAAAATCCTGCGGTAGCGATACCGTACCGGTTCGATTCCGGT
>NZ_JAJKGM010000044.1:0-25921 GCF_021412605.1 Clostridium celatum | reverse complement strand
ATATTACTGGAAATCAAAATTTCCAGTAATATTTGATTTATAAGAAACTATATTACACAAAATTATCTACAGTCTCGATAGCTAAGGATCTATAATATTATTTATATATCTGTTATTATAAAATACTGCCTATAATAATTCATTATAGTTATATATGTAGTTATCACATTCTTCTTTTAAAAGAGCTTCTTGGTGTTTAGAGTGCTCATCATATACACCTATAACTTTCATTCCAGCTAATTTAGCTCCTCTCGCAGCAGCAATTATATCTTCGAATACTATACAGTTTTCAGGCTCTACACCTAATTTTTGAGCTGCTAAAAGATATATATCAGGATTACTTTTACTTTTATTGACTTCATCAGTAACTGTTATAGCATCGAATAAGTCATAAGCTTTATTGCTTTTAAGAGTTGCCTCTAATAAAGGAATGGAATTGCTAGTAGCTAGTCCTATTTTTATACCAGAAGCTTTAAGTTTAATTAGAAATTCCAATGCATTATCTTTAAGTTTTACATTATTTTTATAATGATTATAAGCCATTTCATTCCAAGTATTCATAATTACTTCTATAGAATCGTCTATAGAAAATCTATTTTTAAAGTATTCTGCAGTTTGTCTAAAACTTAAGTGTGTTATTTCATCAGTTAGATTTAATGGAACTGTGTGACCTTTTGATGTTAAGTAGTCTATATCTATTTGTGACCATACCCACATCGAATTTATTAAAGTTCCATCTAAATCAAAAATTGCAGCTTTTATATTATTCAAATTAGTATCCTCCTAAGTATAAATAGTCAATATTAATATAATACATAAGTAATAAAAAGGTATATGTATTTAATTGATGTATATAAACAAAAAAAGAGATAGATAAAAATCTATCTCTTTGGTCGGGGTGACAGGGATCGAACCTGCGACCTCATGGTCCCAAACCACGCGCGCTCCCATCTGCGCTACACCCCGGAGCACATAAAATATTATATAAATAAATTAAGTATATGTCAACACTTTTTTTAAGAAAATAAAAATCTTTTAATTTTTATCTAGGATTATTGTGTTGGATAAGATCGAAGCAGAATTTATATATTATTAGTTAATATTATGTATAATTAAATTTCAAAAAAATGTATTGATGTTATATAATAGTTTATTATATAAGTATAAAATTTATTAAGAGGTGTTGTTTATGAATATGACTGTTTTAGTAATAATTTTAGTCAGTATAGGTTTTTTAGGCATAGGAACTTTTATATTAAATAATAAATATATTAAAAATGCTGATTTAGAAGATGATTTTGTAGCAAGGGAAATAAAAGCAATGAAAATAAGTGGAACCGTAAATATATTAAATGGATGTATAGGGCTTATAATTTCAATATTATGTTTAATAATAGCAAAATGGACTAAGGAATTATTAATTATTTTTGTTGTTTGTATAGTTATATTAACTTCAATTCAATATATATTAAATAAATCAGTTAGAAAGTAAGAAAAAGTATCATAAAAGTAAATTTATATGAATATTTTATTATAGTGAATTTGTTTATTATTATGGTGTAAATGTATATAAACGGAATAAAAATACTGTTTAGAATACATTTACATCTAGTAATATCAAGGAAATTTCAAATTACCATTGTTCTTCCTTTTCATAAGTGGTATAATGGTAAAGAACAACAAAGGAGAGGGGGAAGGTCTAAAAAGGCCTATAAGGAGTATGAAAAGAAAAGTTATATCGGCTGTATTAGCAGTAACACTAGCATTTACACTAGCGGTTACATCAGCAATGCCTGCCTTTGCAACGCCAAATGAGGAAGTTATTGAAAATCAAAAAAAGTATGATGAATATACAAAGAAGATAGATGAAATAACAGGTAAAATAATTGCATTTAATGCAGAAATTGAACCATTAATAGAAAAAATAGATAATAATAATGCACAAATGGAAGAAATAAAGGTAGAAATAAAAAATACTGAAGTTGAAATCGAAAGTGCAAAAGAAGACATAGCTAAACAAGAAGAAGTATTAGGAAAAAGAGTTAGAGAACTTTATAAATCAGGTGGACAGACTAGTTACATAATGCTTTTATTTAGTGCAGAAAGCTTTAATGATTTAATAAGTAAAATTGAATCAACTAACAGATTAGTAAAGATTGATAAAGAAATTGTTAAGGAATTAAAGGACAAGCAAGAAAATCTTGATACTAAAGTTAAGTCTTTAGATGAGAAAAGTAAAGAAATTCAAGCTATAAATGAAGAAAATAAAAAATCTCTAGCAGATTTAGAGGAAAAGAAGGCAGAACAACAAAAATTAGCGGATGAGGCAGCTGCAGAGCAAGCTGAATTTGAAAAAGAATTCTTAGTTGTTTCTGAAAGAACTTTAGTTGAATATCAGTTTAGTGTAATAGCAGATTCAACAAGTTCTATAGATTCATTAAGAAGTGCCATAACTCAGCTAAGAAGTATTAGAGATACTCAAATAAAGAGTAGTATTGTTGTAGAGGAAATTAACGAACAAATTGAAATAGCAAAATCAAGAGTAGAAGAACTTGAAGCAAAAGAGGCAGCTAGTAATACTATAGATGCAAATAGAGGTGAAATTTCATCTACAGGTAATGGAATAGTTGATTTTGCATACCAATATCTTGGAGCACCATATGTATGGGGAGCAACAGGTCCAACATCATTTGACTGTTCTGGATTTACAAGCTTTGTATATGCAAATGCAGCAGGTATAGATATAACAAGAACAACTTACTCTCAAATGGGAGTAGGAACTCCAGTATCTTATAGCGAACTTCAACCAGGGGATTTAGTATTCACTTATGGTGGAGATCACGTAGGTATATATGTTGGAGGTGGACAATATGTTCATGCGCCAATGCCAGGTCAAGGAGTTAAGGTAGGAAATATAACTGATTTCTACACAGCAAGAAGAGTTTTATAATGAAATTTTAAAGCTAGGGATTACATTCCTAGCTTTTTTGTGCATAATAAAATAGTATTGTATAATGATAATCGTAAATATTAATTAGTATTAAGACGATATAAAAAGTTTTAGTAATTGAATAATGAAGACAAAGTATTTTACAAAAGAAAGAGGTGCTATATGGAAGTTAATATAAATAATGATGAGAGTATTGATGATTTACAACTAAATGGACTTAGATTAATACAAAAAGAAAAAGGATTTAGATTTGGAGTTGATGCAGTCTTACTTTCTCATTTTGCAAACATAAAGAAAAAGCATAGAGTAATAGATTTATGTACAGGTACAGGAATAGTACCGTTTTTGGTTTATGGTAAATATAGTCCTCAAGAGGTGATAGGACTAGAGATTCAAGAAGATATGGTTGAAATGGCTAATAGAAGTTCAATACTTAATAATACTGAAGATAAAGTTAAGTTTATAAATGGAGATTTAAAGGATAAAAAAATAATAGATTCTATAGGAAAATTTGATGTTGTTACTGTTAATCCACCATATAAGCTAAATAATGCAGGAATAGTCAATCCTGAAGATAAACTTGCAATTGCAAGACATGAAATAATGTGTACTTTAGAAGATGTAATAATAGCCTCTAGAAGATTATTAAAGGATAATGGAAGAATGTTTATTGTACATAGACCAGAAAGGTTAGCTGATATATTTGGACTTATGAGAAAATATAAAATAGAGCCTAAAAGGGTAAGAATGATACAGCCAAATACTAAAAAAGCACCTAATATAGTTTTAGTTGAGGGACAAAGAGATGGTGGAGCATTTTTAAAATGGGAAGAGCCATTATATGTATATGATGATAATGGAAATTATAGTGAAGAAATAGATAGAATTTATGGGAGGAATTAAATTATGGAATATGGAAAGGTATATTTAGTACCAACACCAATAGGTAATTTAAAAGATATAACATTAAGAGCTTTAGAGGTATTAGAGAATGTTGATGAAATTGCTGCAGAAGATACTAGGCAAAGCTTAAAGCTATTAAATCATTTTAATATTAAGAAGCCTTTATTTAGTTATCATCAACATAATGAGCAAGGAAAAAGCGACGATATAATAAATAAATTAATGGAAGGTAAAAATATAGCAATAGTTACTGATGCAGGAACACCAGGAATATCAGATCCAGGTAGTGTTGTTGTTAAGAAGTGTATTGAAAACAATATAGCATTTGAAGTGTTACCAGGAGCTACTGCAATTACAACGGCATTGGTTTATTCAGGGTTAGATACAACAAAATTTATATTTAGAGGATTTATACCAAGAGAAACTAAGGAAAGAAAAAAATTAACTGAAGAAATAAAAGATAAGAAAGAGACACTAATTTTTTATGAATCTCCACATAGATTAATTGAATCATTAAATTATCTTAAAGAATCGCTAGGAAATAGAAATATAGCCGTTTGCAGAGAGTTAACTAAGTTGCATGAGGATATTTATAGAGGAAGTATCGAAGAAGCTTACAATTGGTTTTTAGAAAATAAACCAAGAGGAGAATTTGTTCTAGTAATAGCAGGTAAAAGTGAAAGTGAATTTAAAGCAGAAAAAGAACAAGAACTAAGTGGAATAACTATAGAACAACATTTAATTAATTTAATTAATGAGGGTATGGATAAAAAGGAAGCTATAAAAATTGTGGCTAAGGAAAGAGAAATTCCTAAAAAAGAAGTATATAAAATATCTATAAATATATAAAATATTTACTTTAAAAAAATTATGTAAGCAAAAAAAGCACCTTTTTAGGTGCTTTTTTATATATGTATATAATTAATTTAGAAAATTATCTTCCAACCTTTAATTCTTCCATACAGTTTTTGCAGATATTTTTACCTTTGTAGTTAACAACATCTCTAGCATCACCACAGAAAATACAAGCTGGTTCATATTTCTTTAATATGATTTGTTCACCATCTACGTATATTTCTAAAGCATCTTTTTCAGCTATATCTAATGTTCTTCTTAATTCTATAGGAATAACTATTCTTCCTAATTCATCTACTCTTCTAACAACTCCAGTTGATTTCATATATAATTCCTCCTTAACAAGTTTCGACATTTAGCAGATTAATATTAGCAGATATGTAATTAAAAGTCAATAAAAAACTTTAAAAAAAAGTTTAATTTACAAAAATACCGCTTATCAAACTCATAAATAAACTATACTACCATAATTTTGAAAAGTCAATACAAAATTTAAAAAAAATATTTAAAGAAAAATATTTCAAAAATGGCTTAAATACTATGTTTAGAAAGTGATATATATTTTGATTTAATTAAATTTAAATAAAAATATATAAAAAAAGAAAAAAAAGTAAAAGAAAAAATATAAATATAGAATAAAATAATAAATAAATCATATAAGATAGGTGAAATTAACTTGTAATAAGTTTATAGTTACTATATAATGATATTAACGAATAAAATATGAGGTGAACTTAAATATGGTTAATAAAGTTGATAATAACTATATAAAAGAAGTTGCTGAAGAAATATCAAAAACCTCTATGGTATCTTATGAGGATTTACCGAAATACGATCTTTTTCTATCACAAGTTATAGATTTTTTAAATGATAAATTTGTTGAAGATAAATATACTAATAATATTGTACAAAATTATATTAAAAGTGAAGTAATAAGTAAGCCTGAAGATGGCAAAAAAAGAGGTTATACAAAAATTCATTTAGTTCAACTTGTTTTATTAAGTTACATGAGACCAATACTTACAACTGAAGAAATAAAAAAAGTGTTTAGTTTAGCGTTTAATGAAATAAATGATAGGTCTGACGATATTATAGATTGGGAAACTGCATATAAGTTATTTACAGAAACACAAAATGAAAGTTTTAATAAATATCTAGATGCAACGGCATTAAATGATGATAAATTAGATTCTATAATTAAGGATTTAAACCTAGAAGAAAAAGACGAAAATAGTATAAGAACTTTCGTTGTTGTTATGTCTTTAATAGCTCAAGCAAGTGCAATTAAAAAATTAGTTCAGAAAATAGTAAATGAATATCATTCATAAAATAAAGTTATCAAATATAAAGCGTATCTTTTACTAAGATAGTTTTAATGTTTGATAACTTTTTTGTTATAATAGTTTTATTGAATAGGGAAGGAAAAATAAAATGAGTGATAAAGTAGTATTTAAGGAATCGGTGAGAGGACTAATTGAATATATTCTAAAGAGTGGAAGTTTAGATGATAGATTTTTATCAAGGGGACGCGCGCTAGAAGGAACTGTTGCTCATGGAAAGTTACAAAAAAGCAATGCTGAAATTTATAAAGAGTATGAAAAAGAAGTAAAATTAAATTACGAATTTCAGAGAGAAGATGTTATTTTACAGGTAGAAGGAAGAGCCGATGGAATAATAAAGGATAATGGAAATGTAATAATAGAAGAAATTAAATCAACATATAAAAATTTAATTTATATTGATGAGGATTTTAATGAATTACACTGGGCACAGGGCAAAATTTATGCATATATATATTGTAAGTTAAATTCTATGACAAAAATATATATTAGATTAAGTTACTACAATATAAATACTGATGAAGTTAGATCTTTTGAAAAGAAATTTCAAATTAAAGAGTTAGAAGAGTATACATACGAAATAATATATAAATATTTAGACGATATTATTTTAAAGAATAATCTTAAAATTATTAGAAATAACAGTATTGAAAATTTAAGTTTTCCATTTAAATCTTATAGAAAAGGACAAAGGGAACTTGCAATAAATTGTTATAATAGCATAAAGCAAAATGGGGTATTATTTGTTCAGGCTCCCACAGGTATAGGAAAGACCATTTCAACAATTTTTCCTGCTGTTAAGAGTATAGGAGAGGGACGAGGAGAAAAAATAATTTATTTAACAGCAAAGACAATAACTAGGTCTGTAGCTGAAGAAGGATTTATTAAATTACTTAATAATGGATTAAAATTTAAAGTAGTAACTATAACAGCAAAAGAGAAAATGTGCTTAAATAGTGAAGTAAAATGTAATCCAGATGATTGTATATATGCACGAGATTATTTTACAAAAATAAATGATGTAATTAAAAAATTAATAGCTAGAGAAAACATATTTACTAGAGCTAAGGTAATAGAATATGCTAAGGAATTTAATTTGTGTCCATTTGAACTTTCTTTAGATTTAACTGAATGGTGTGATAGTGTTATTTGTGATTATAACTACGCATTTGATCCAAGAGTTAGATTAAGGAGAATTTTTGAGGATCATAATAGTGAGAATATATTATTAGTCGATGAGGCACATAATTTAGTAGATAGAGCAAGAAATATGTATAGTTGTGAAATACTTAAGAGTAAGGTGATGGATGCAAGTAAGATATTAAAAGGGAAAGTACCTAATTTATATAAGATAGTAAACTTAATTAATAAAGAAATGATAAATATCAGAAGAGAATTAGAAGAGGTAAATGAGAATGTAACTTATAAAAATATAATTTATAAGGATTTAATAAAGCTATTAAGGATGTTTATTAATGAAGCAGAGGAATATTTAATAAAATCAAAAGGGACTAGTGGATACGAAAATATATTAGAATTTTATTATGACACAAGGAATTTCATAGCATTGAGCGAATTATATTCTAAGGAGTATACAACGATACTAAAAAATAGTAGAAATGAATTTAGTATAAAAATATTTTGCATAGATCCGTCTAAAAATCTTAGCAAAATAGTTAATTCGGCATATTCGACAGTAATATTTTCAGCAACACTTTCTCCAATTAAGTACTATGTTGATTTATTAGGGGGAGAGGAAAATAGTTTTAGAGTAAGATTTAATTCACCTTTTAATAAAGAAAATTTACAAATATATATAAAAGATTTAGATATGAGATATGCAAGTAGAGATAAAAATATAATTGAAGTATGTAAGAATATTAATAGGTTTGTTCAAGAAAAACAAGGGAATTACATTGTATTTTTACCATCTTTTGATTATTTAAATAAGGTATATAAAGAATATGTGCGTATTTATGGAGATGAAAATATTTTGCTTCAAGAAGAAAATTTATCTGAAGAAAAAAAAGAAGAATTTTTGAGTAATTTTAAAATAGGAGCTAATAAAATTGGATTTTCTGTTGTTGGTGGTATGTTTTCAGAGGGTGTGGATTTGCCAGGAGAAAGACTTATTGGCGCAGTAGTAGTAGGTGTAGGATTTCCGAGGATATCGGTAGAAAATAATATAATAGCAGAGTATTTTGAGCAGAATGGTTTTGATTATTCATATACTTATCCAGGAATGAATAAAGTTTTTCAATCAGTAGGTAGGGTAATAAGAACAGAAACAGATAAAGGTAGAGTATTATTGATAGATAATAGATATTTAAATAATAAATATAAAAGAATGTTACCACAAGAATGGAATATAAAATTATATAAATGATTAAAATAAAAAAATAGCTAGTTAAAATGTAAAAATAAAAAGAAAGGATTGAAATAAAATATGGCTAAAGGACATACAAATAAAGGGAAGTCTATAGTTAGCTTCTTAATATATTTTATAGTTAAAATAAAAGACGATGATATTTTTGCTTTAGCGGCTCAATTAGCATATTACTTAATACTATCATTTTTTCCTTTCTTAATATTTCTTCTGACATTAATAGGTCTAAGTGAATTAGATTCTATGGAAGTTTTAGGTGGATTAAGAGCTATTTTACCGAGTAGTACTTTTAAATTTGTTTATACAACAATTGTTGAAATAGTAGATACCCAAAATACAGGATTATTAAGTGCTTCATTATTGTTAATTATTTGGTCAGCATCATCAGCATTTAGAGCTGTTATAAAGGGTATTAATAAAGCATATGGAGTTAAGGAGAAGAGATCTTTTATAGTAAGGTCAATTATTGCTATAATATGTACATTTGCATTAGCTTTTCTAATAATAGCAACTTTAATATTATTGGTATTTGGTAAGTTACTAGGTGATTTATTAGTTTCATATCTACCATTTCCGATTATAATATACCAATTATGGAATTTATTAAGATATTTAATAATAATAGCAATGATGATTTTAATTTTTGCAGTAATGTATAGGTACACACCATCTATACGATTAACATGGAGAGAGGTCTTTCCAGGTGCTGTAGTATGTACTGTTGGATGGTTAATTGTTTCATTAATATTTTCATTTTATATAAATAATTTTAGTAATTACTCTAAAATATATGGAAGTTTAGGAGCAATAATAATTTTAATCACTTGGCTTTATATAACATCAATAATACTCATTTTAGGTGGAGAGGTTAATTCAGTTATGGTAATAAGAAAAAATAATTTATCCATACGTTAAAAGAAAAATGCACTTTTATGAATAGAAAGTATATAAATGGATATACTTCAAGATGAAATATTCAGGAGGTGCGATAAAATGAATAAAATAGTATTATTAGGAAAATTAATTAAGGACCCTGAACTAAAAACTATTGATAATGGTGAAAAAGTTTTTACTAGGTTTATAGTTGCAGTGGAGAGGAATTTTAAGTCAGCAGATGGTACTAGAAAATCAGATTTAATACCAGTAACTATGTGGGGAAGAAAAGCTGAAGTAATATGTAAGTTCATGAAAAAAGGAAGTTATATAAGCTTAAGTGGAAGATTAAAAACAGGAAGCTATGAAGATAAGCAAGGTAACAAGAAATATTTAGCTGAAGTTGTAGCAGAGGATTTTAAGTTTGTAGGAAATAGAAGAGAACCAAAGGATGGCAATGAAGTAATCGGTGAGGAATAAAAAAATTTCGAAGTATATATGATATACTTCGAATTTTTTTTATTTTCGACAATATTAGGATGATGATAAATAAAAGATAAATTATAAATATATATAATTCAATAAAAAAAGTGAAATTTATTACATTTATGTTGAAAAGTGAAGGAAAATTTGAAAAATAATATACCATCGTTTGACATAAAAGTATTATAAAATATGTTATTGTTTTATTAGTACATTATGTAAAGGGGTGGGGGAATGAAAATTATAGAATCTTTAAGTATGGAACTTAATGAAGAAGAGAAAAATATGAAATATTTCTATAGAGTTACAGAAGGAAATATACTAAATGATACAGTATATGGTATAGAAATAGAAAGACATGATTTCATAGATGGAAAGGTGGTTAATTTAGAAAGGGATTTTATAAATGTAGTATCTAATAACAAAGAAAAAGTAGAAGATATCGCTAAGATGTTATGTAGTAAGGTAGTATCTCCTATTCATCTAGTAGATATAGTTGGAGAATACTCAGATGAATACGTAATGAGTTTAAGTAATTAATTATTTAATAAAATTTAAACAAAATATAAGATAAAAATAGAATATTAACAAAAGAGGTGATTAAGTGATTTTAGGAATTGGTACAGACATTATAGAAATTGATAGAATAAAAAAGGCAATAATAAATACACCTAAATTTTTAGATAAGTTATTCACTGAAAGAGAGTTGAAGCAATTCAATTTAGATAATCCTAGAATTGAAAGTATTGCTGGGAACTTTGCAGTAAAAGAGGCAGTTAGTAAAGCACTAGGAACTGGAATGAGGGAAATAGGATTTAAAGATATTGAAGTTTTTAGGGACAATCTTGGAAAGCCATTTATAGAAGTATCTGAAAAAATAGATAAAGTAATAAAAGAAGAAAAATATAACTTTCATGTATCAATATCCCATAATAAAACAAGTGCAATTGCGTTTGTAATTTTGGAGGTATAAGGATGTATATAATGTCATCTTGTAATTGTAAAGAGATAGATAAGTATGCAATAGAGAAGTTAAAAATACCTAGCATAATATTGATGGAAAATGCAGCTAATGAAATATATTTAAGAATTAAAAATAAGTACGATAAATTCTTAATTATTTGTGGTACTGGAAACAATGGAGGAGACGCATTAGCCATTGGAAGAAAGTTATTATTAAATAATTATCAAGTTAAGATTATAATAATTAATCCTAAAAAAAATTATAGTAGTGATTTTAATATTAATTATGAAATATTAAAAAATTTAAATTCAGATATAGAGTATATAAGTGATTTTAAAGGAATAGGGCAACTTAAATATACAATAAAAGAATATGATGTTATTATTGATGGAATATTTGGAGTTGGATTAAATAGGACATTAAATGAATTTTATTGTCACTTAATTAATGAAATAAATTTATCTAACAAAGATATTTTATCAATAGATGTTCCATCTGGATTAGATTGTAACGAAGGCATACCATTAGGAAATTCAATTAGAGCAAATAGTACATATACATTTGAAGTAATAAAAAAAGGATTTTTAAATTATAAAGCTATAGAATATTTAGGTAAAATAGAAACTATATCTATTGGAATTCCTAATGAAGTTAAAGAAAAGTTTAGTGAGAACGTATATATTTTTGACGATGATTATTATAAAGGTTTAATAAAGAAGAGAGCAATCTATGGTCATAAAGGAGATTATGGAAAATGCGTACTTGTTGCAGGAAGTCTAGGATTTTCAGGAGCTTCTTATATATGCACTGAATCATGTGTTAAAACTGGAGCAGGATTAACTACACTTATTACAACAGAAGAATGTCAAAAGATAGTCAGTAATCAATTAATAGAAGCTATGACTATTAACTATACAGAACTAGATAGAGTTAAAAGTGTAGTAAAAAATGCGAATGTAATTGCATTTGGACCAGGAATTAGAGGGGATGAAAAAGATAAAAATATTTTAAACTGCATAATAGATGACTATAGTAACTCTATAGTAGTAGATGCTGAAGGAATAAATATGTTAAGTAGGGATAAAAGCTTACTTAAAAAATTACAAGATAGAGTTGTATTGACGCCTCATTTAGGTGAAATGTCTAGATTAGTAAATAAGACAATAGGAGAAATTGAAAAAGATAGAATAAATATAGCTAAAAATTATGCTAAAGATAATAGATGTGTATTAGTTTTAAAAGGTTACAATACCGTAATAACAGATGGAAATAAAGTATATGTAAATAATACAGGAAGCAGTAAGATGGCAACAGGTGGCATGGGGGATTGTTTAACAGGAATAATTACTTCATTAATTGGCCAAGGATATAGCAAATTAAATGCATGTTTACTTGGAGTATATTTACATGGGAAATGTGGAGATATAGTAGCAGAAGATAAATATTCTGTATTAGCAACAGATATAATAAAAAAATACCATTTGTTATGAATGATTTGATATAAATTATGAATAAATTTAAGAACAACATAATATTAGTAATAATGGAATAATGATTATAGGAGGAAAAATGAAAAAGAAAATCATTTTATCGTTATTATTAATAATACCATTTATATCAATATTAATAGTTATTATTTTTAGGGGATTTTTAATGCCAAGCAATGAGGAGATAATAAAATCACTAAAAAATATAAATTATTATGAAACAAAAGTAGAGTACATAATTAGAAACGATAGAGGAGAAGAAACAGAAGAAACAACTCAATATTATAGCAGTGAGGAAGGCGTTAGAGTTGAGTTTGGTGATGATAGAGTAAAAATTTATAAAAATGATGGCATTTACGTAAAAGATAATATATCAAATACTGAATATGTAATTGATGTTAGTATGGATTATCTACATTCTATTGCATTTATGAATAAAATATTATCATGCCCTTTAAAAAGTGATTCATTAAAAGAAGGACAAGAAGAGTGGGGAGATACAATATATATACAAGTAGATGCAGAGTTATTTTTACAAAATGATCATCTTAATACTGCTAGAATATTTATAGATAAAAAAAATAAAGCGCCAATAGGAATAGTAATATATGATAAATCAGGAAAAGAAACAGTAAGAATCATATATAAGGATTTTAATAAAGTTAAGGAAATAGATAGTGATAAATTTTCAACTTAAATTTAATTTGTAGATAAATAATTATAGAATTAATGATTTAGTTAGGTGATTATACTTCACCTAACTAAATAAAAGAACTATTTATATAGTAAGATAAACTTTTATTCTTTTATAGAATAGAGAATATTATAACGATAAATTATTAAAAGTAAAAATTATTATAATAAATTATAAAAATAATTAATAAAAAATAGCCAAAGTATTCAGGAAAATCAGATATAGTTTAATATAAGTGAGATAGAGTACATATTGTATTAAATATAAAATGAATAGATGATATAACTTGACAATAAAACACTATTTTTTACAAAAATACAAAAAATATATAAAAAAATACAAGATAAGTGACATTTCTATTTACAAATTGACATAATTTGAAATATAATTTTCTTATACATAGAAATGATGAACTCTTAGGAGGTCGATTATGTCAAAAGATATAAGTAGTACAAAAGTCCGTAAAATAAATGTAGATTTTTCAAAAAGTAGTAAATTTATAAAGGAAAGTTTAATAATATATAGTGAGGATAAAGAATCCAAGGAGTTTTTTGAATTAATGAAAAATGGTTATAAAGAAATGGCCAATATTAATTTAGAACTTGCAAGGGATGTAAATCCATCACGAAAGTCTCTTAAATATAAATTTGATGATATAAATGAATATGAGAAATGGCTTTGCGGAGTGTGAGATTTTTAAATGACGACTATGGTTGTAAAAAGAGGGGATATTTTTTATGCAGATTTAAGTCCAGTTATAGGCTCTGAGCAAGGAGGAATTAGACCTGTTATAATAATTCAAAATGATATCGGGAATAAATATAGTCCTACAGTTATTGTAGCTGCTATAACTTCTCAAATTAATAAGGCTAAACTTCCAACCCATGTAGAAATTTCTTCAGAAGAGTATGGACTAAATAGAGATTCTGTTGTACTTTTAGAGCAAATTAGAACTTTAGATAAAAAAAGACTTAAAGAAAAAATTGGCCATATGACTGAAGCCGATATGAAAAAGGTAGACAAGTCTTTACTTATAAGTATAAGCTTAGCTTAAATTTACAATATTAAAAGTAAATTAACTTAAATGTTAATTTACTTTTATTTTTTTATATTACACTATAATAATGTAAAAATTATTAATTGAATATACTAAATTTGATTAAATTAATATTTGGTATATTGAAATTATGATATGTACCAGTGATTATGATTACATATGTTAAAGGTGATATACTATAAACAAATAAAAAATAAATAGTATACACTAATTAAAAAATAGTATATACAAAGTCGACAATTTATGATAAAATAATTTTAAGATAACTTACATAATATAGAGATAAGCAAATACATATTATGAATTGTAATGTAGGAGGATTTTTAATGGTTAATAATGTACAAGAATTAAAATCAATGGCAAAACTAATTAGAAAAGATATAGTTTCAATGTTAACAGAATCAGCATCAGGACATCCAGGGGGATCATTATCAGCGGCTGATATAGTAACAACACTTTTCTTTAAAGAAATGAATATAGATGCCAATAATCCAAAGAATCCAGATAGAGATAGATTTGTATTATCAAAGGGGCATGCAGCACCAGTTTTATATAGTGCATTAGCAAGAAAGGGATTTTTCCCAGTAGAAGAATTAACTACATTAAGAAAGTTTGGATCAAGATTACAAGGTCATCCAAGTATGAAGTGTTTACCAGGAATAGATATGTCAACTGGATCTTTAGGGCAAGGGATTTCAAGTGCTGTTGGGATGGCTTTAGCTGGTAAAATAGATAAGAAATCATATAGAGTTTATACTATTTTAGGTGATGGAGAATTAGAAGAAGGTCAAGTTTGGGAAGCAGCAATGTCAGCGGCTCATTATGAGTTAGATAATTTAACTGCATTTGTAGATTTCAATGGATTACAAATCGATGGAGATATAGAAAAAGTAATGAATCCATGTCCAATAGACAAAAAGTTTGAAGCTTTTGGATGGAATGTATTAGTTATAGATGGACATAATTTCGAAGAAATAATAGATGCTATAGAAAAAGCGAAGGCTTGCAGCGGTAAGCCAACAGTTGTTGTTTGTAAAACAGTTAAAGGTAAAGGTGTATCATTCATGGAGAATGAAGCAGGATGGCACGGAACAGCACCAAGCAAGGAACAATGTGAAATGGCTTTAGCTGAGATTGGAGGAGACAAATAATGAGTAAAAAGATTGCTACAAGAGAAGCGTATGGAAAAGCATTAGCAGAATTAGCAAAAGAGAATGAAAATGTAATAGTATTAGATGCAGATCTTTCTAAATCTACTAAAACAGCTGATTTTAAAGCAGTTTGCCCAGAAAGATTTTTCAATATGGGAATAGCTGAAGGAAATATGATGGGAGTTGCAGCAGGATTATCAACTTGTGGAAAAATTCCATTTGTAAGTACCTTTGCTATGTTTGCAGCAGGAAGAGCTTTTGAACAAATAAGAAACTCAATATGTTATCCTAAATTAAATGTTAAAGTTTGTGCTACTCATGCTGGATTAACAGTAGGAGAAGATGGAGCATCTCATCAAACTGTTGAAGATTTATCATTAATGAGAAGTATTCCTAATATGGTAGTTATATCACCTGCAGATGCTGTTGAAACTGCATCAGCAATTAAGGCTATAGCAAAGTATGAAGGACCTTGCTATGTAAGATTAGGAAGAGCAGCAGTTAATGTTATAAATGATGAAAATACTTATGAATTTAAATTAGGAAAAGGTGTTGTTGTATCAGAAGGTAAAGATGCTACAATAGTTGCTACTGGTATAATGGTAGATGCTGCAATTGAAGCTAAAGAAATTTTAGCTAAAGAGGGAATTGATGCTAAGGTTATAAACATACATACAATTAAACCTTTAGATAATGAGTTAATAATTAATGCAGCAAAAAAAACTGGGGTTATTATAACTGCTGAAGAACATAGTGTAATTGGAGGATTAGGTTCAGCTGTTGCTGAAGTTATATCAGAAAATTATCCAATTCCAGTTTTAAGAGTTGGGGTTAAAGATGTATTTGGTGAAAGTGGTAAACCAGAAGAATTATTAAAAGCTTATGGTTTAACTGCACAAGATATAGTTAATAAAGTAAAAGAGGCAATTGCTTTAAAAAAATAGATTTAAACTAAAACCACAAAACAGTTATTTTTTACCACCAAAACTGCGATTAAAAATCGCAGTTTTTTTTGAATTTAAAAAGATATATAATTAAAGAGAATAAAGAGACTTAGGATAAATTTGTATAAATGAGGAAAAATAATAAATATTTATAATAATTTATCAGAGGGAGCAGAATTTTATGAGTAAAAATAAGTTTAGAGAGTTTACCCTAATAACTATTGGAATATTGCTAGTGGCAATATCTGTGGTTTATTTTTTTGAACCTAATAATATAGCAGCAGGAGGAATTACAGGATTAGCTATAGTAATAAATAATTATATACCATTTATATCAATAGGACCTTTAGTATTAATAATGGATGTATGTTTATTTATTGTAGCGTTTTTAGTAATAGGAGGTAAATTTGGGGCAAAAACAATATACTCAAGTCTTTTGTTATCTTCATCTATGTGGATAATGCAAAAGTTCTTACCTTATACAGTTACTAATGACTTGATTATTTCAACTATATTTGGCACACTAATAAGTGCATGTGGGATGGCGCTTGTATTTAATGCAAATGCTTCTACTGGAGGTACTGATATAATTGCAAAAATATTAAATAGATTTTTCCATTTTGATATAGGAAAGTCTTTATTAATGGTTGATTTTTTTGTAACGTTACTTGGTGCATTAACTTTTGGTATAGATATAGGACTTTATGGATTATTATCAGTAATAATAAATGGAGTAGTAATAGATAAAATAATAGCTGGATTTAATGTTAGAAATGAAATAACAATAATAAGCAAAAGTAACAAAGAAATAAGTAAATTTATTTTAAATGATTTAGAGAGAGGATGTACTTTTATAAAAGGAATGGGGGGATTTACAGGAGAAGATACTGCAATTCTTTACACAATATTAGAAAGAAATGAGTTTATAAAGTTAAAACAGCATATTAGTAATATTGATAAGAATGCATTTATCACAGTTGGAGAAGTACATGAAGTTATGGGTGAAGGGTTTAAGCATATAGATGATGAATAAAAATTAAAAGTTATAGGAGATACTTATGGAAAAAATTAAAGAATATTTATTAACAACATTAGGGATAGCACTAACGGCAATAGCACTAGAATATTTTTTCTTCCCGTGTGATATTGCTGCAGGTGGTGTGTCTGGAATAGGTTTAGTTATTAATAAACTGATAGGGTTAGATACAAGTGTAGTTGTATTATTTCTTAATATATTACTATTTATATTGGCATTTGTTGTATTAGGAAAGTCTTTTGGAGGCAAGAGTATTTATGCAACTATAATGCTTTCGGTATTTATGTGGATAATAGAGAATTTTTTTACACCAGGAATATTAACAGAAAATATGTTTTTAGCTAGTTTCTTTGGATCAGCCATATTAGGTATGGGAGCAGCTATAGTATTTCATCAAGGAGCATCAACAGGTGGAACAAGTATTATAGCAGCAATTATTAGTAAATTTACTCCTATAGGAATTGGTATATCAGTATTACTTACAGATTCATTTGTTTGTATTATGGCAATTAGCGTATTTGGTGTTGATAAAGGATTATTCGGCTTCTTTAGCGTTATATTAATAGGCTTAGTTATTGATAAATTTATTGATGGATTTAATACATGTAAGCAAGTATTTATTGTAACAAGCAAGGAAAAGTTAATAGCTCAATATATAACTAAAAACATAGATAGAGGATGTACTATATTAAATGGTAATGGTGGATATACAGGAAGTAATGTTAAAATAATATATACTGTTCTAAATACTAAACAATTTATAACATTAAAGAAGTATTTAAAAGAAGAAGATCCTGATGCTTTTATAACTGTTAATGAATCTACAGAAGTCCTAGGAAAGGGTTTTACAGATTATTAAAAAACGGAAAATATAGGGAAAGAGCTCTTAAATGTTGGTGTTATGTCAGTTCTATGATATAATGACTCTATAGGTTTAGTATTTTGGCTAAATTAATGAGGTAAGAGGTGTTAAGTTATGATAGAATTTAAGGACGTATCTAAGATATATAATAACAATGTAAAAGCTTTATCTAATGTAAGCATAAAAATAAATTCAGGAGATTTCGTTTTCTTAGTTGGAGCATCTGGTGCAGGTAAATCTACATTTATTAAGATGCTTTTAAAAGAAGTTGATCCAACTACAGGGGAAATAATAGTTGCAGGGAAAGAGCTTTCAAAAATTACTAGAAGGCAAACTCCTTATTATAGAAGAAAAATAGGAATGGTATTCCAAGATTTTAGATTAATTCCAACATTAAATGTATATGAAAATGTTGCATTTGCAATGAGAGTTGTTGAAGCATCACCAAGGGAAATAAGAAAAAGAGTTCCTGAGGTATTAGCTAAAGTTGGACTAGATCGTAAGTATAAAATGTTCCCTAATGAGTTATCAGGAGGAGAGCAACAAAGAGTTTCTTTAGCAAGAGCTATAGTTAATAAACCAAGTCTTTTAATAGCGGACGAACCTACAGGAAACCTTGACCCAGAAACAGCTAATGGGATAATGGAGTTACTTGATGAAATAAATAAATCAGGGACTACGATATTAATGGCAACACATGCAAAAGATATAGTTGATAATATGAAAAAGAGAGTTATAGCAATAGATAAGGGTACTGTAGTAAGGGATGATAGAAAGGGGATGTACGAAAATGAAAATTAGTAGTTTAAATTATTTTATAGTGGATGCTTTTAAAAGCATAAAGAGAAATAGAACAATAAGTTTTGCAGCTATGATAACAGTACTAATAACATTCTTTATTTTTGGTACATTTACTCTATTAGCACTTAACTTTAACAAGAGTATAGAAGATGTAGCATCAAAAATTCAAATTCAGGTCTATTTAAATGATGACATAAAGTTAGTTGATCAAAGAGAAATAGAAATTAAATTAGCAGAACAACCAC
This sequence comes from Clostridium celatum, assembly GCF_021412605.1. Lineage (NCBI taxonomy): Bacteria > Bacillati > Bacillota > Clostridia > Eubacteriales > Clostridiaceae > Clostridium > Clostridium celatum. Next base: position 6,890 of record NZ_JAJKGM010000044.1, on the reverse strand, counting down.
AAGTAAGTGAAGTTACATATGAATCAAAAGATGAGGCATTTTTAAACTTACAAGAAAATTTAGGTGATAACAAAGGGTTAATGGAAGGTTATGATTTAAATAATAATCCATTACCAAGTTCATTTATAGTTAAATTAAAGGATCCTTCAGCAGCAACTGAAGTAACAAAAGCTGTAGAAGGTATGACCGGTGTTGAAAGCATAGGAAATCAACAAGAAGTCATAGATACAATAAGTAAATTTGTTAATATAATTCAAATAGTAGGTATTGGATTATTTATAGTATTTATAGGTGTTTCTGTATTCTTAATAATGAATACAATAAAGCTTACTGTTTACTCAAGAAGAAGAGAAGTTGGAATTATGAAATTCGTTGGTGCTACAGATTGGTTTATAAGATGGCCATTTGTAATAGAAGGAATAGTAATAGGTGCAATAGGATCAGTAGCTTCTACAATATTACTATACTTTACTTATAGTGGAGTATTTAATTGGATAGTAAATTCAATGTTTATCGTAAATTTAGTTGCACCACAATTTGTATTAACTACATTATTAGGATTATTCCTTATTGGTGGAGTAATAGTTGGAGCAATAGGAAGTATATTTGCATTAAGAAAGTTCTTAGTTGTTTAGTATATAGAATTAAATAATAGGTAAAATAATAAATATTAGTTAAAGATAAAACTACAACTTCTTTATTTGAAGTTGTAGTTTTAAATAAATATAAATAAATTTAAGGTGTGAAAGGAAGAAAGAAATGGAGAGCAATGAGAGTAAAAAAAATAAACAAAAGTTTAAACCTATAAAGTATACCATTATAGTAATAATACTTTTAATAACATATTGTGGTGTGTTTTACTTAGGAAATACTCTAGCTGTTAAAGGGTTAGTCTTAAATAGTATTCCTAGCAATGCATTAAACGATTTAAAAAATATAGAGGATTCTGATAAATATTCTAATTTATTTGGATTAAGAAGTTTATTGTTTGCAAAATATGATGGTGAAATTGATGATAATAAATTATTAGAAGGTGCTATGAAGGGAATGGCTGAATCTTTAGGTGATCCATATACAGTTTATATGGATAATGAAGAGTTTAAGACTTTTTTAGAATCCAGTGAAGGTAGTTTTTATGGAATAGGAGCTCAGCTTGGAGTTAGAAATAATCAAATAACAATTATAGCGCCATTAGAGGGTTCACCAGCAGAAAAAGCCGGGTTAAAAGCTGGGGATGTAGTTATTAAAGTTGATGATTATGAAGTTGTTGATTTAAATACTGATGCAGTTGTTTCAAGGGTTAGAGGAGACGAAGGAGTTCCTGTAACATTAACCATTGTACGTGGAGATTCAGAACCATTTGAAGTGGAAATTGTAAGAGAGGAAATACAAACTGAATCAGTAAAAGGTGAGATATTAGAAGATGATATAGGATATATTCAAATAACTACTTTTAGTGATAAAGAAGTTAGTCAAAAATTTACTAACAAATTAAATGAATTAAAAGATAAAGGAATGAAGAAACTAATATTAGATTTAAGAGGAAACCCAGGTGGATACTTAGATCAATGCGTTGAAATAGCATCTAATTTTATTGAAAAAGGTAATGTAGTTACTTATACTGTTGATAAATATGATGAGAAGATAGTTTCTGACTCAATAGGAGGAGATGCTATAGGAATGCCATTAGTTATATTAGTTGATGGTGGTAGTGCAAGTGCATCAGAGGTTGTAACAGGAGCATTAAGAGATTATAATGCAGGAACAATAATAGGAACAAATACTTTTGGTAAAGGAATAGTTCAACAATTAATACCACTTTCAAATGATATGGGTGGATTAAAGGTAACTACATCAAAGTACTATACTCCAAATGGTGAAAATATTCATGGAACTGGTATAGCACCAGATATAGTAGTTGAAATCCCTCAAGAAATAGCAACAATGGAGTATGACAGAAGTATAGATCCTCAATTCCAAAAAGCATTAGAGGTAATAAGAGAAAAGACTAATTAGGAGGCTCAAGATGGATTTAATAATCTATAGCTTAAAAGCTGTAGCAGTAGCAATAGTTGAGCCATTGCATTTACTGATGCTTATTATATTTGGGATATTGTTTTATTTGAAAAATAAAAAAATATCAGCTATTCAAAGGATGACAATAGGGGAGAGGATAAACTCTCCCTTAGAATTAACTTTATCTCAAATTGTATTAGGAATATTAGCAGGTGCAATTGGTACTATAATATTAACTATTTTAGGAGTAACTTTTAAAGAAAATTCAGGCATAGAGTTTTTATTTATAATATCAATATTAATGCTTTTTTATAAAAAGAAATTTATTTCTTTTGCGTATACTGGAGCTATTTTAGGAGCAATAGGAATAGTTATGAATATTGTTCAAGTAATAGTAGGTAAAAAATTATATTTTGATGTAGATATACTAGCACTTACTACATTTATAGCAGTTATGTACATAATAGAAGCTTTATTGATTATGATAGATGGAGGAAGAGGCGCAATTCCTGTATTTACGAAAAAAGATAATAAAATAATAGGTGGATTTTCTTTTAATAGATATTGGGCGCTACCAATTGCTATATTAATGATATTTAACAATGAATTGATATCATCATCTAGTACTATAGCTATAGAAACGCCAAATTGGTGGCCAATAATAAAGACAAATGGAATATTAGATTTATTAACTACTGCAATGATGGCATGTATTCCTTTATATGGAGTGATGGGATATAATAGCGTTACTTTTACAAAGGAAAAGAATAAAAAACCATTGTTATCAGGATTGTTAATATTTATATTAGGAATATCCATATTAGTTATCGCACAACTTTCTAGGTTAAATATAATAGGGCAAATAATTGCTATAGCTTTTATGCCATTAGCATATGAATTTATAATTAGATATGATAGAAAGCTTGAAAATGATAATAATCATCATTTATATGTTAGTGATGATGAGGGAATTATGATTCTTGAAGTAGCACCAAATTTACCAGGATATGAGGCGGGAATTAGAAGTGGTGATAAAATACTAAGTATAAATGGGACATCTGTTACATCAGAAGCAGATATTTTAAAAGCTGCTAAAGATGGTATGTTTAAAATGCAATTGAGTGTTAAGAAAAAATCTGGACAAGTATTAGAATATTTTGTTCAACCTAGAAATAAAAGGATTGGAATTTTATTAGTGCCTAAAATGGTTAAAGTTGAAGATATTGTTGGTGCTGATACAGAAGATTTCAAGAGGATACTAGAGGAACTTAAAAGTAAAAAATGATATATAAGTGAAGTTGAAAGATTTATATTTTGTTATTGAGATACATAGATTCAACAAAAGAAAGTATTCTTCACATAAATAGAGACTGTACAAATCAAATTTGTAACAGTCTCTATTTAGTTTAAGAAGAGATTTAGAGTGTAATATATTTAATATTATTTTTTATTTATATAGAATTTTCTAAGTTATTTGTATAGAATATAGGTTAATACAGATAGGGCAAAATATTTGAATACAGTAAAATTTAAAAGTAAAATATAATTAATATATATGAGAAAACTTGGAGTTGATATAATGGGAGAATTTAAGATACATTCAAAATTTAAACCAACAGGAGACCAACCGCAAGCTATAGAGAGTTTAGCAAATGGAATTAATAAAAATGAAAAATATCAGACTCTATTAGGAGTAACTGGTTCTGGTAAGACATATACAATGGCAAATATTATAGAAAAAGTTCAAAAGCCAACTTTAGTTTTAGCACATAATAAGACATTAGCAGCACAATTATGTTCAGAATTTAAAGAATTCTTTCCTGATAATATAGTTGAATACTTTGTTTCTTATTATGATTACTATCAACCGGAAGCTTATGTACCACAAACTGATACTTTTATTGAAAAAGATGCATCTATAAATGATGAAATAGATAAATTAAGACACTCAGCTACATCAGCTTTATTTGAGAGAAGAGATGTTATCATAGTGGCTTCAGTATCTTGTATTTATGGATTAGGTAATCCAGATGAATATAAAAAGCTTACTATTTCATTAAGAGTTGGTATGGAAAAAGAAAGAGATGAAGTAATAAAGAAACTTATAGAAATTCAATATGAGAGAAATGATATTGATTTTTCAAGAGGAACTTTTAGAGTAAGGGGAGATTCATTAGATATTATTCCGGCATCATCTTCAACAAAAGGAATAAGAATTGAATTCTTTGGAGATGAAATAGATAGAATAAGAGAGTTTGATGTTTTAACAGGTAAGATATTAGGAGAAAGGGAGCATGTTGCTATATTCCCAGCATCACACTTTGCAACATCTAAAGAAACTTTAGATAAAGCTATAAGTAAAATTGAAGATGAATTAGAAGAAAGGTTAAGAGAGCTAACATCTCAAGATAAATTATTAGAAGCTCAAAGATTAAGACAAAGAACAAATTATGATATAGAAATGATTAAGGAAATGGGATATTGCAGTGGGATAGAAAATTATTCAAGAATTTTAGATGGAAGAGCACCAGGAACACCACCTAAAACATTATTAGATTTCTTTCCAGAAGATTATTTGATGTTTATAGATGAAAGTCATGTTACATTACCACAATGTAGGGCAATGTATGCAGGAGATAGATCTAGAAAGGATACACTTGTTGAGTATGGATTTAGATTACCATGTGCTTATGATAATAGACCATTAAAGTTTGAGGAATTTGAAAATAAAATTAATCAGATTGTATTTGTTTCAGCAACACCAGCGCAATATGAATTAGATCATTCTACTAATATAGCAGAACAAATAATTAGACCAACAGGACTATTAGATCCAGTAGTTGAAATAAGACCAGTAACAGGACAGATAGATGACCTTTATGCAGAGATTTTAAAGACTACAGAAAGAGGATTTAGAACATTAGTAACAACATTAACTAAGAGAATGGCAGAGGATTTAACTAAATATTTAACTGAACTTGGAGTTAAGACAACTTATATGCATTCTGATATAAAAACTATTGAAAGAATGGAGATAATAAGAGATTTAAGATTAGGTGAGTTTGATGTTCTTGTTGGAATCAATCTTTTAAGAGAAGGATTAGATATTCCAGAAGTAGCACTTGTTGCAATTTTAGATGCTGATAAAGAAGGCTTTTTACGTTCTGAAACTTCAATGATTCAAACTATAGGAAGAGCTGCAAGAAACTCTGAGAGCAAAGTAGTAATGTATGCTGATAAAATAACTGGCTCTATGGATAGAGCAATTAAAGAAACTAATAGAAGAAGAGAAATTCAGATGAAGTATAATGAAGAACATGGCATTACACCTAAGACTATTATTAAAGAGATAAGAGATGTAATTGAAGCAACCAAGGTTGCTGAAGACTCTGCAGAATATAATGTAGAAGAAGCTGTTGAATTAAGTGCTAAAGATAAGAAAAAGTTAATTAAACAATACACTGATGAAATGAAAGATGCTGCTAAAAATCTTCAGTTTGAAAGAGCTGCAGAACTTAGAGATATGATTAATAAACTTAAAGAGTAAAATAAGGTGTATGAAAATAACTATATGTAGAGATTGAATTTTAATATAGTATCTAATTATTAACAATTTTTATATTTATCATTTATAATATTCATAATTGAATTTATTTAGCTGTGATATAATAAATGAGAAATGTTTTGAAATATAGTTATTAGAAGTATTAAATTTATTTAAGATAAAAGTTTTATAAATTATTATAAAAGAAAAACATTTAGTACTTCAAACTATCATAGCAAATAACATATACAACTGATTTCTATAATCTATAGAAATCAGTATTTTTTATTTAAAAAGAAATAAGACTTGTATCTATAGATAGTATTATAGTATTTTTATATTTAAAGATAACGGTATAATACTAATTAATTTTAAATTTGGTATAATTTATATAGTTAATTGGTTTATAGGAGAAAGAAAAATGAATTTAAATAAAAAAATATTAGTAGTAGAAGATGATTGGGATATTAATGGACTTTTATGTAAAATATTAATTCAAAACGGTTATGAAGTAAGAGGTGCATATTCAGGAACTGAAGCTAAAATGTGTGTTGAACAATATGAATATGATCTTATTATTTTAGATTTAATGCTACCTGGAATATGTGGTGAAGAGTTAATAAAGGAAATAAGAAAGTTACATGTTATGCCTATAATAGTAGCATCGGCTAAAACTAGCTCAGAAGATAAAATTAACGTATTAAAAATGGGAGCTGATGATTTTATAAGTAAGCCTTTTGATATTAATGAAGTATTAGCTAGGGTTGAAGCACAGTTAAGAAGATATACTAGATTTTCACATCAAGATAATATAAATAATAAATTGAAGCATAAAAACTTAGTATTAGACATTGATAGCAGGCAAGTTCATGTTAATAATATAGAAATAAATTTAACAGCTAGAGAGTTCGATATATTAGAACTTTTAATTACTAATCCTAATAAAGTTTTTACTAGAGCAAACCTTTTTGAATCTGTGTGGAAAGATGATTTTATTGGAGATGATAATACTGTTAATGTTCATATTAGTAATCTAAGGTCTAAAATATCTAAGACTGATAAAGAGAATGAATATATTCAAACTGTATGGGGTATTGGATTTAAATTAAAAGAATAATAAGTTTATACTTAAAATTAATAATAGTGAAATTTATTAAAGATTGTTTTGGGAGTAGTAAGTGGAGTAATAACAGTTTTATTAGCAGTAGTATTATTAAAATATTTTTAATGAATAGAAAAAAATCAGCAAGGAATGATATGCTCCCTTTATAGTAGACAGTTAAAATAATAAAACTGTCATTACTATAGAGGGAGCAATTTTTATGGGAAG
>NZ_JAJKGM010000043.1:0-26484 GCF_021412605.1 Clostridium celatum | reverse complement strand
AATATTACTGGAAATCAAAATTTCCAGTAATATTTGATTTATAAGAAACTATATTACACAAAATTATCTACAGTCTCGTCAATTTTAAACCAATCGGATATTGTAAGTCTTGCACTTCTGAAGGCTGTATCTCCTGAAGTAATAGGGCATACAATAACACCTATCATTGCAAGAACTCCACCAACTTTACCTAAAAGGCCAATTGACATATCATATACAGTTGAAGAATTACCTCCACCTGCTGCAAGCAATCCACCAGTTCCTTTATAGAAAGCAATACCAGCAGATGCCCATATTAGAGCTATTATTCCCTCTGCAACCATAGCACCATAAAATATCTTTCTACCATCTTTTTCAGTTTCTATACATCTTGATATAATAGGTGATTGTGTTGCATGGAAACCAGAAATAGCACCACAGGCTACTGTGATAAACATTAATGGCCATATTGGAGCACCATCAGGATGAAGATTTTCAAGTGTAATTTCCATCATTGGATTAGTTCCATTATTTAATATTGTTGCACCTGCAATACCTAAAGCCATAACAATTAAACATACACCAAAGATAGGGTATAGTTTTCCAATAATCTTATCAATAGGTAATAAGGTAGCAAGGAAATAATAAATTAATACAACAATTGTCCAGAAAGTTACATTCATAAAATTAGGTGTAAGTTTTGCTAATAAACCAGCAGGGCCTACCATAAATACAACACCAACCATAACAAGAAGAACTACTGAAAATACCCTCATTACATTTTTCATTACTTTACCTAAGTAGATACCAACAATTTCAGAAATACTTGCCCCATCATTTCTAACTGATAGCATACCACTTAGAAAATCATGGACACCTCCAGCAAGAAGAGTACCAAAAACAATCCAAAGGTATACTGATGGTCCCCAGATAGCCCCTGATAATGCACCAAATATTGGGCCAAGTCCTGCAATATTAAGAAGCTGTACTAAAAATGATCTCCAAGGTTTCATTGGCATATAGTCAACGCCATCTGGATGAACTAATGCAGGTGTCTTTCTGTCAAACTCTGGTCCAAAGATTTTTTCAACAAGTTTGCTATAAAGACAATAACCAATTATCAATATAGCCAGACAAACAAAGAAACTAATCACAAAAAGTCCTCCTTTAATTTATAAAACGTTTACAATGAATGGAATAAATTCTTAGTAAATATATATGTACAAAATATACACTTATGCCCCAGGGGCAAAATAAATATCATTTGTAGTATAATTACAATATTGTTAAATATATTTTCAATTAAGATTATATTAAGGTTTTATAAATAAAAATTTTATCTTGCTAGTTTACAATTATCATATAAATAACCATGGGTTGTAAATTACTAATAGAATTAATATAATTAGCTATTAACTTATTTGATAAATTTTTTAGAATTACCATTGTTAGCAAAATAAATAGGAGGAAAAAGATATGGATAAAAGGATTTTAATTGCAGAAGATGATGAGGATATTATAGGATTATTAAAGCTATATTTAGAGAAAGATGGCTATGAAGTAGTTGTGGCTACTAATGGGGAAGAGGCTTTCCAAAAAGCTATGAAAAATAAAATCTCCCTAGCTATTTTAGATATAATGATGCCTAAAATGAATGGATATGAGCTTACTAAAAGATTAAGGGAAGTAACGCAAATACCAATTTTAATTCTTTCTGCTAAAAATGATGATAGTGAAAAGATTTTAGGCCTTGATTTAGGAGCTGATGATTATTTAACTAAGCCATTTAATCCATTAGAAGTTCTTGCAAGAATAAGATCACTTTTAAGAAGAAGCTATGAATTTAATGCTGAAAGTATGGAACAGGAAGGTAAGGTTATAACTATTGGTGAAATTACTTTAGATGAAAGCGCTAGAACTATAAGTAAAAATGGAGTAGAAATTCCATGTACACCAACAGAATATAAAATGTTAGCCTTATTCATGAAAAAACCAGGCAGAGTTTTTACTAAAGCACAAATATATGAATGTATAAATGGTGAATATTATCAAAGTGATGATAACTCTCTTATGGTTCATATTTATAGGATAAGAGAAAAAATAGAGGAAGATTCTAAAAATCCTACATATATAAAAACTGTTAGGGGGTTAGGTTACAAGTTTGAAAAAATGTAAAAAAGAACGTGGTGGATTATTTTTATTATTAATAAAAAACTATATTTTTTTAAGTTTATCAGTAATGATAGTTGGAGTAATTATATATTCTATAGCTATTACTATTTTTGATAAAAGGTCAGAATTTGCAGCAGGTTTAAGTGATAAGGATTTGAAAAATCTTAGGCAAGAAAGGTTTAGTAAATTAGATACAAAGTTTATAGCAGGATATAGTGGAATAATTGAAGTATTAGATGAAAATAATGATGTAATTTATTCATCAGATGGAGTAGTTGGTGATAAATCTTATACAAAAAGACAATTGAACCTTATACCTTATTACGGACAGTGTGGTATTGATACAAGACTATATAAGTTTTATAGTAAAGATAGTGAAGAATTTAAATTATTAATATCAACACCTTATAGTTTTGATGATGATGGATATTTAGTTTATGATTCTAAGAATAGTTGGATGAAGGTACTAGATGAAAGTTTAAATGTAGTTTATGAAATAGGAAATAGTGCAGAGCATAGTAAATCATATACACAAGAAGAGGTAGGCTATTTAATAGGAGAATATCCAAAAGATTATACATTTATGAAGTATGATTATATTAATGATGAAGGTCAGATAAGAACCTTAATTATTAAAGAAAAAAAGGTTAATGATGTGAATTTTTATAATAATTTAGAAAAGATAGGTATTGCTTCGTTAATTATATTCTTTATAGGTTGTATAATATGTATTATTATTTTTGGAGAAATTTTAAAGAGAAAGGTTCAAAAGCCTCTAGATAAATTAAATAGAGCAATGCAGCTTTTATCAGAAGGTAAGAATAATGAACCTATAGTCTATTCAGGACCTAAGGAGTTTGTTAAAATTTGTGACAGTTTTAATGTTATGGTTAATAAGCTTGAAGGTAGTGAGATAGAAAGATTTAAGTTAATTAAAGATAAGCAAAGTATGCTTGCAGATATTTCTCATGATTTAAAAACACCAGTAACAACAATTCAAGGGTATTCTAAGGCTTTAGTTGATGGAGTTATTGATGAAGATGATTATAAAAAGTATTTTAATATTATTTATTCTAAATCAAAAAGATTAACAGAACTTATTAATATCTTCCATGAATATAGTAAATTAGAACATCCAGATTTTAAATTAGTTGTTGAAAATGTAGATTTGGCTGAGTATTTAAGAGCATATGTAGCTGTTAAATATGAAGATATTTTAGAAAATGGATTTGATATTGAAGTTGATATTCCAGAAAAAATAATGGAATGTAGAATTGATAAAATACAATTTCAAAGGGTGTTGGACAACCTTTTAGGAAATAGCATTAAACATAATACTGTAGGAACTAAGATATATGTTAACTTAAGTATTGTAGGAGAAAAATACAAAATCATTATTGCAGATAATGGATTAGGAATATCAAAAGAAATTAGAAGTAATATATTTTCACCATTTATAGTTGGAGATGAATCAAGAAATACAAAACAAGGATCAGGATTAGGTCTTGCCATAACTAAAACTATAGTAGAAATGCATGGTGGAATTATTAAATTAGGTAAGCCTTTAAATAATAAATATAAAACTGTTTTTGAAATAGATTTAATTTATTAAGGTTGTTAACAAAACTTGATAGTATAAGAATATTTTGCTATTATTGATGATAAGTATTTTTACATATTAAGTGGCGTAAACTGTAAGAAAAGCAGTGAAAATAAGATTAGAACTTATTTATGATAATAGTGATAAGCTTTATGTATAACATATGGTTTATCACTTTTTTAATATAGAAAAATTTATATATTGGAAGAGGAGATGAAACAAAGTAGGGGTTAGGGGAAAGTCTAGAACTACCCTAAATGTTTACTATAAAATATGATATTTACAAAAAAGATAAATATAAAATTAGCTATAATAGGAATAACCTTTATGGGGTTATTATTGTTAACAAATAGTGTATTAATGGAATATGGACTAGAAAGAAGTATTTATTTTACATACCAAGCCCATCATAAAGAATCAGAAAAAAGATTAAGTTATGATATTGAATTGTTAAAAGATATAGTTTATAAACTATCAAATAACTGGAAAATAATACATACATTAGAGAGAAATAAAAGATATGAAGATTTAGATGATTCCGAAAAAGAAAATATTATTCAAGAAATGAATAGCTTTGAAGGATATTTAAAAAATTTAACATTTATAGATACTATAGATATTATTAGTTCTACAGGAGATTATCTTATTACAAAAGGCAAGGTAATTAGTGATTTTAAATTAATGAGTAGACCGTGGATTAAAAGTGAGTATTTTGAAGAGAAAAAAGATGCTATAGTAACTGATGTACATAAGGATTTTAATACAGGAAAATATGCCATATCAATAGTTCAATTTATTAGATCAAAATATGATGAATCACTTTTAGGTGCAGCTATTTTAGATATATATCTTGATGATTTAATTAGAAATTTGGATTCAGATTTTTATATGGGAACTTTAAATACATATATAAAAATAAATGATAATGAATACTACAGTAGTGATGGAGTTATAGATAATATAGAAAATCATAAAAATAAATACATAGTTAAATTAGCAGATATCCTTAAAAATGGAACAGAAATAGTTTTTGAATTTGATAATGAAGAAGTTGTTTATGCAAAAGAAATGAGAGAAATTAATAGATTTAGAATAATTATTTTTGCAGTTACAGGAATTGTTTATATACTTATCTTAATTTTATTTGCAAAAGTAACCTTTAAACCAATTATTAAATCTTTAGATAAACTAAAGGTTTTACTTAACAATTTAGAAAAAAACGATTTTGAGTTTGAAAGTAAGGATGAATTTGCACAGCTAGAACTTATTTCAAATTCATTAACTAAGTCTTTTGATAGAAAAATCCAATCTTTAATTTATCATGATGAATTAACTAAGCTTCCAAATAGAAAAATGCTATATAAAATATGTAATGATTTAATTAAGGATAATAAAGAATTTGCATTAATCTTTATTGATTTAAATAAATTTAAGTATATTAACGATATTTTTGGACATAGTATTGGGGATGATTTATTAGTTAAGTTTGGAAATATAATGAATGAGATTTTAGGTGAACGTGGCATAATTACTAGATATTCTGGAGATGAGTTTATAATAATTTATCATAGATATATTAATAATAGAGAATTAAAAGAGTTTTTCTATAAGGATATATTAGGAAGATTTAAGGAGCCAATTATAATAAAGAAAAATAAAAAAGTAATGGTCGAATTCTCAGCAGGTGTTGCAACATATCCAAAAGGTGCTAAAGATATAGATGATTTAATTAATAAAAGCGACTTTATGATGTATTCTAGTAAAAAGTCTGTAGATAATGTTAAATTGCTATTTTTTAATGATGCTATTTATAATAAGATGATTAATATTGAAAAGATTAAAGAGTTACTTAAATATTCAATAGATAATAATGAATTAATTTTATATTATCAACCAATTATTGATAAGAATAAAGATGTTAAAAAGTTTGAAGCATTAATAAGATGGAACAGTAAACAGTTAGGATTTATTTCACCACTAGATTTTATATCTTATGCTGAAGAAAATGGTGAAATAGTAAGGATAGGATATTGGATTATTGAAGAAATATGTATAAAATTTAGCGAATTATTTAAGTGTAAGTCAGCCTTCCAAGTAAGTGTAAATGTTTCTCCTATTCAGCTTATAGAATTTGATTTTGCAGAGAAAGTTAAAGAAATTACAGATAAATATAATGTTAATATGAAAAATTTATGCTTTGAAATAACAGAGTCTGTAGTTATTGATGAAAATATTATTGTTTATGATAATATTCATTTATTACATAGGTTTGGAGCAAGTATTGCTTTAGATGATTTTGGGACAGGCTATTCTTCTTTTAGTTATTTAAGAAAACTTAATTTAGATATTCTTAAAATTGATAAGAGTTTTATTGGAGATGAAACAAAAGTTGATTATAGCATCATCTATAATATAAGAAATATTGCCCATATATTAAATATGGAGATAGTAATTGAGGGAGTAGAAACGGAGAAGCAATTTGAAGCTTTAAGTAATATTGGATGTGATTATTTCCAAGGATACTTCTTTGCTAAACCAATGAACTTTGAAGAAATATACAAGTATATTTTATAAAGAGGTTTAAAAAATAAAATAATTATAAAAAATTACAATTTAGTAAATGTTTACAAAGAAAAATAACATATAGTCAATAAAATGTATCTAAAAATATAAACTTGTAACAAATCCTTTGATTATGAATACATATATAAGTATAAGATTTGTATATGGAGGATAGAACATGAAGAATAATGTAGTCTTCGTAGAAAGTAGTTTTGATGTAAACAAGCTCAAAAATTCAATAAGGTACATTTACTTTGTAATAGTATTGTTAGGTTGTGGTTTTTTTGATACATTTTTTGCTAGTTAAAAACAGGTATGATGATATAAAGAAAATAAATAAAAAGTTACAAGAATCTATAAAAATTTCTTGTAACTTTTTATTTATTTTTATTTAAATTTTATGAGATGTAATAGAGGGAATACAATTTAATAACAATTTTACTGTCTATATTTTGATAAAAATAAAATTAATGGCGAAATATTTGGAATAAAATAACTAATAAAAATCAAATCACTCTTATAATTAGAGGTTTTAAGAAAAGTATTCTATATTTTTATAATATGATTTTAAAAAAATTTATTTATGAAGTAAATGTATATAAGTTTAATTTAAAAATTATTTTAATTAAAAAAATAGCCAATAATCAGCGAGAAATATGTTAATATTTAGTATGTGGAAAAAATTGAAATGGAAATATGTGAATGATATAATTTGATGAGGAAGGAATGGACTATTTTGGATAATAATTTATACAGAAATAATAAGGTTTTTAAGGGGGAAAAAATAGTTCCTATAATGAAGGAAATATTAGATAAAGGCGGAGAATGTAAGCTTGTAGTTACAGGAAATAGTATGTTTCCAACATTAAAGAATAAAGAAAGTAGTGTAATACTTACTTCACTTAATAAAAGAAAGGTAAAAAAAGGGGAGATAGTTTTTATTCAAAGGGATTCTGGAGAATATATATTACATAGAGTATATAAAATTATAGATAATAACAAGTTTATTATGAATGGTGATGCCCAAGAATGGGTAGAGGTTGTTAGGTTTGATCAAGTAATAGGGGTAGTTAAAACTATTTTGCATAATAATAATGATGATAAGGATAAGGAGATTTATTGTGACGATAGTATATATAAATTAAAGATTTTATTATGGATGAAATGTAGAAAGTTTAGAAGAAATATTTTTAAAGGATATTCACTTTTAAAGAAAATTGCTAATTTAAATTAAAAGGATAAGGAATAAATAGAAGTATGAAAAAACGAAGTTTATTATTTGTAATTACAGCTATAGTAATTGTTGTTGGAACAGTATTTATAGTAAGAAATTTAAATAAAAGTGAAGATGCTATTAATAATGAAATGTTAATAGAAAACAACACAGAAGTTTTAGAGGAAAAAATTGAAGCACCTACAGCAGATTCTTTAGAAATAGATAAGATATTAGGATTTAATCCAGGAAGTAATAATGATGAATTATTAGAAGAAAAACAGGGAGAAACAGATACTACTACTGATATTTTTTCAGTAAAGGTGCCATATGAAATACCTGGGACAAGCTTGGTAATTGAAAGTATTGGTCAATATACAGGACCTTTTGTTGAAGATGGAAGCGATGTGCCAAAGGATAATGTTGCATCTATAGTAGTTAAAAATAAGTCTAGTCAGTTACTTCAATATGCAGAAATTAACTTAAGTGTTAATGATGAAATAATTACATTTAAAGTATCAACATTACCAGCAGGAACATCAGCTCTAGTTTTAGAATCTACAGGAAAGTTTGAGTTTAATGATAATGATAACTATAGATATGTTGATTCTATTTATACATATTTAAATGAAGCTTCATTAATGGAAAATAAGGTAGAAATAATAAAAGATGATAAAAAATTAGCTATTAAAAATAAGAGCAATGAAAACTTAGGTACAGTGTATGTGTACTATAAATATGCTCAGCAAGGTGGATTATATTTAGGCGGAATAACATATAGAAGTAAATTTGAAAACGTGGAAGCTGGAGCAACTATAGAAGTAGATGCAAATCATTTTTCCAAGGATACAAGTGTAATTCTTATGGTTGATTATATTAATTAAAATAGGAATTTTAGTATTAGTTGTAGTTAAGGGGTGATGGCTTTGGAAAATATTTATAGTGATACTTTAAGATTTTTAAAATATAGCTTAGGGAATAAAAAAGAAGTTTTAAATGTAGTAAAGTATGGTGAAATAAATGAAGAAGATTATTGGAAAAAGCTATATGATTTATGTGAAATACATAAGATAGTTCCTATGGTTTATGAAGCGGTATATAAGCTTAATGAATTTAAGAATATAAGTAATGAATTACAAATGAAATGGAGAAAAAGATCTATTGCCATTACTATAAATCAAATGGTAAAAAGTGATGCATTTTTAAAGTTATATAAGGAATTATTAGAAGCTAATATAGATGCTTTAGTAGTTAAAGGAATAATATGCAGAAGCATTTATCCAAATCCAGACCAAAGAATTTCTTCAGATGAGGATATTTTAATTAAAGAGGAAGATTTTAAAAGGTGTGAGGATATATTTTTAAAATTTGGTCTTGTTAAAACAACAGAAAATGAAGATGATATGGTTCAAGTTTATATTTGTAAAAAAACAGGACTTCATATTGAACTTCATAGGCAATTATTTTCAGAGAATAGTTATAAATACAATTATTTAGAGAAAATATTTAAGAATGTTTTTAAAAATAGTATTTCAGTAGAAATTAATGGGGTAAAAGTAAAAACTTTTTCTTATGATGAACATTTATTATATCTTATTTGCCATAGTACTAAGCATTTTTTAGCTAGTGGTTTTGGAATAAGACAACTATGTGATTTGGTGATGTTTGTAAATTGTTATGGGAAAGAGATTAATTGGGAGTATATTTGGATCAATTTAGAAAGATTAAATTTGATGACTTTTGTATTAAATTTAATGGATATAGGTGTTAAGTATTTAGGGTTAAAGAATAGAAATATAGAGTATCCTAACAATGTTAATGAATATTATGTAAAGAGTGATGAGTTATTATCTGATATTATGTACGCAGGAATATATGGGACAAGTACTTCGGAAAGACAACATTCAGCACTTATGACACTAGGAGCTATGGAAAACACTTCAAAGCTAAGTAAGTTTTCAAGTTTAAAAGCTGTTTTTCCAAGTGTAGATAGAATTAATAATAAATATGTTTATTTAAGAAAATATCCAATTTTACTTCCTATAGCTTGGATTCAGAGAATATTTGAGTATATAAAAAATAATCATAGGCTTAAAGATTCAGTTAATAGCACTATTATTATAGGAAATAAAAGAATAGAGTTGCTTAAAGAATATAAGTTAATTAGCTAGTTTAGATAATTGGTTTTTATTATAGGTATCAAATATAAATTTAGGAAGATGCCTATAATTTAAAATATATAAATGTCAATTTAATATTTCTTAAAAATATTAAGAGGCAAAGATAAGTATTTAGGGGGGAGGAGCAAAATGAAAAAATCAACTAAAAAGCTTTTAGCTATGGTTATGTCAGCAATGATGGTTACAGGTTTTTTACCAAGTAATGTATTAGCTGAAGAAAAAGATGGCAATGAAAAAGCTAACGTTCAAGAATTAACTTATGAAAAAACTAACGAAGTAAAAGTTGGAGAAAAGTACGTTATTGTTTATGATAATAAGACCGCATTATCTAACAATGAAAACAAGGTAGTTGGAAAATCTGTAGAAGTTACAGATGAAGCTATATCTAATGTAGATAGTAGCATGATATGGACAGTTGATGAAGAAAATCATCTTCTATCTGAAGCAGGAAAGTATTTAGATAGTGAATTAAACTTAGTAGATGAAAATGGAGTGATAGTTAAGTTTGGTGAAAACAATATCTCTTATGCAGTAGAGGGAGAAAATGAAACTACAACTAACTATTTAAGTTACAACGAAGAAAAGTGGTTATTTGATAGCAATGCCAATGAAGCAATTACTTATTATGAAGTAAAAGTTTCTGAAGTGAATAATGATGAGGCTACAACAAACACAACAGAAGGTGTTGAAGAAGAGGTAGTAGCTGATTCAGATAATGTTGCTACAGAAGATTCTGAAGAAGTAGCAGAAGATACAACAGAAGAAGTTGCTACTACATTAACAGAAGAAGGTATATCAACATTAGCAGAAACTACAACTACTTATGAGTATGTACTTGATACTGATGGAGTTGATTCAGGTGCAGAATACTTAATAGTTGCAGCAGATAGTGCTAATGCATTAACTAATAATGATGGAAAGATAGCAAGTACTGTGGTTACTGTTTCTGAAAACAAAGTAACTAATGCTAATGGAGCTTCTTTATGGACATTTACTAGTAGTAATAATGGTTATACTGTAAAAAATGGAAATTATTATTTAAGATTAAAAAGTGGTTGGAATTCTTATAATATTAATTTAAGTAGTAGAAATAACTATAGAACTTTAAACGTAAGTAATAACAATGGAAACTATACAATAAGCTATGAAGATTATTATTTAAGCTATAGTAGTAGTAAAGGATTTACAGCAAGTGATAGCAGTAGTACAGTTAGACTTTATAAGAAGGTAGTTGCAGCAGATGATAAATTATATCCAGACGATACTACTAATGGTGGAGATTATCCACAATACCCTAATGAAGGTTCGGTAAAGATTAATAAAGGTGCTACAAGCACTGATTTTAATGGTACAGGTGTTGCTAAAGTTGAACTTGGGGTAACTGGTGTACCTGTTAAAAAAGGTGTAGATGTAGTACTTTTATTTGATGTATCTACTAGTATGAAGGATCCAGTTAGTGCTAATGATTCAACAACTAAGCTTAAAGCAGCAAAGGATGCAGCGACTCAGTTCGTAGATATATTATTAGGTGATAACGATAATGGAACAAAATCTAATAACCGTCTTGCTTTAGTAACATTTGCAGGATGGGAAAATGAGGCTGGAAATGAAGTATTATATGGATTAAAGAATGCTGAAGCTAAGAATAGTATTAAGTCAACTATTAATTCAATTACTAATACTTATAGTGGTACAGATTATGATTATGCTTTTGAAAAGGCAAATGAAATTTTAGCTACTGCAGATTCAAATAGAGAAACGTATGTAGTATTTATGACTGATGGAGCACCTTCAGAATATACAGGAACAAATGGAACACGTTATGTTTGGAGTAGTTCTAATACTTCAAATCTTGTTAATGGTGCTAATAATAATCTATTAAAAGGTGCAGAAGATGCAAAGACAAGTGGTGCAAAAGTATATTCTATAGGATTTGGATTAACTAATGCAACTTCTAATAATAACAATGGATTTACGCCTAATGAAGCTAAGGCAATATTAAACAAGATATCATCTGGAACTAATTATTATGTATCAGCTGATAGTCAAACAGAAATAAATACAGCATTTTCTAATATAGCAATGCAAATAAGAAAGGCTGGAACTAATGCAGTAGTAACTGATAAATTAGGAGCTTCATTTAATCTTCAAACAACAAATACAATACCAAATAATAATGGCGAAGGTGGAACAAAACCTCTTGGATTTGATCCAACGATAGAAGTTTTAGAATATGATTTATATACTAAAGTTGATTACAATAATGGAACATGTACATTTGATCAAATTGGTTCACGTAAATCAACTACTCCAACTATAGTTGAGAAGGTTACATTTAATGCAGATGGAACAGTAAGCTCGACTTTAAAAGATGGAAATATTAAAGATAGTAATGGAAATATAGTAGCTGAAAAGTTTACTTACAATATTTCTGATGAAACATTTACTTGGACTATTGGTGATATAACTCAAAAAGAAATAACATTAAATTACTATGTTTATTTAGAAGGTTCTATGGAAGGTGACTGTAGTGATGGTTTATATGATACAAATGAGTATGCTAAATTAAACTACACAAACTACTTAGGTAATGATTCTAACAAAACATTTGAAAAACCTAAAATGCCTTGGGGAGCAGCTCAAGTAACTTATGAATTCTATTTAGTTAATGAAAAGGGAGAACCTGTTAATGCTCAAGGAATAGTAATACCTTTTGAATATCGTGTGAAGGTTTCTGATCCAAGATCACTTAAATTTAATTGGAATAATGGAACAACTGTAACTGGAGAAGTAGTTGCTAAAGATTTAGTTCCAGCAGGATATGATCTTCATATTGATGATGCAGCATATACAGTACATGCTGTAAGTTCAGGAACAGGTAGTTACGAAATAATAGGTACATTACCAGAAGGTCAAGTACAAAGTACTAAATTAATTTCAGGAAGTTATGATGCTCAATTTACACATTCAGCAGTTGCTTTTGGTGTTGTATATAGTGCTAAATTAATTCCAGATACTATAGTATTAGATTATGGTAAGTCAGTTAATATTGATGTAATTAAGAATGATTTAACACAAAATGCTAAATTATATTCAATTGCTAATAAAAATGAAACTAATTTAGATGATGTTGTTTTAGGAAGTGGTCAAACAGCAAGCGGTAAATTTAACACTACAACTGTAACAAATAACAATGGTAGAGCTGAAATAGTTGATGGAATAGTTAAATATACTCCAACAAAAATGATGGATAGTATAGACAAATTCTATTATTCAGCTGAGGTAGCTACTATTGCACAAGATGGTAGTGAAACTAAGTTCTATCAATATCAAGAATTAACAGTAATTCCTGCAACAACTGTTTACTATGAAGATAATTTTGCTCAAAATGAGAAAAATGGTGGTGGAATTGCATTTAGTGGAGCTTGGACAACTGTTACAGATGAAGCGACTAATACATCAAATACAAACCAAGATAATGGAACAGTATTTATTGATGGACACCCATATGGCTATGATAGTAGTTATACTGGTGATAATAAATTTAGTGGTGGAACATCACATGTAGTAGTTGGAACTAAAAATGCAGATACAACAGCATCATTTACATTTAAGGGAACTGGATTTGATTTAATAAGTCGTACAGATACTAATTCAACAAGTATTATAATTCAAGTAAGAGACTTAGATAATAATAAATTAGTTAGTAGTAAAAAGCTTAATAATTATTATGCTTCAGGAATACTATATCAAATACCAGTACACAAGGTAACAGATTTACCTTATGGAAATTATGAAGTGAAAATTATAGTAGGTCAATCTATGGAAGCAGCAACATTCTATCTTGATGCTATAAGAATTTATAATCCATTAGGATTATCTAATGAAGATAATAAAGATTTTGATGAAGCTAATAAGCAATATGCTGCTGATAAGGAAGCTAATG
Source organism: Clostridium celatum (assembly GCF_021412605.1). Classification (NCBI taxonomy): domain Bacteria; kingdom Bacillati; phylum Bacillota; class Clostridia; order Eubacteriales; family Clostridiaceae; genus Clostridium; species Clostridium celatum. The sequence continues at coordinate 12,832 of NZ_JAJKGM010000043.1, read as the reverse complement.
CGGTAATTCAAGAAGTTAGAAATATGCTTATTAAGGCAAATGATTTTGATGTAAATTCAACAAATCCAGGAGTTGTTTTTGTTGATAAAAATAGTAGTGCTGGAATTGAAGAGTATAAAAATGTAGGTCCTAATAATGAAGTTTATTTAGCAAAGGGACAATCTATAGCATTTAATATTCCATATAATGCGGATCTTGAAACAGTCCAAGTTGGAATGAAGGCTCCAAATGGTGAAACTAATGTTAAAGTTGGAGGAACTACAACATCAGCAGCTAAAGATATAACAATAAAGACTGCTACTGATATGTATTATGATATTACAGGTACTTTAACTTTAAGTGGAGATAAATATATAGTTGTTATAACTAATAATACAGACAACATTATATCAATCACTAATTTAAAAATGACATTTAGCAAAAAACAAACATCTACAATAGAAATTACTTCTGATGAAGATACTTTAGAGGTAGCAAAAATTTTAACAGAAGGTAGAGTAAATGGAATGTCAGAGGATGTAAATAATGATGGTGTTGTAGATATTGTTGATTTAGCAATAGTAGCTAAAAACTATAATAGTAGAGTTGTTATAGGAGAAGAAGATAATATTTATAAATCTGACATTATATTTGATGGAGTAATAGATTTATTTGATTTAACAACTTTAAGTAAAAAATTATAGTTAAATTGGAACAGAAGCTAAAACAGAGGGAGGGTATTAATGAAAAAGATATATAGAAAACCAGAAATATTTATAGAAAGTTTTGAAGTATCAGAATTTATAGCAGGAAGTTGTACTATTGATGTTAACTTTGGAGATACAGGGGCTATAAATCTTTGTGCTTACCCAGATCCAGACTTTGGTGGAGCAATGACTATATTTAATAGTTTATCAGTATGTGATTCACTATGGGATGATGCAGAAAATAATGATAAAGGTTGCTATCATATCCCTGTAGATGGGGCAGGATATTTTGGTTCATAAAATTTAATTAAATAAGATGGTCATGCAATAGCATGGCCATTTTAAATAAATGTATAGAAATTAGGTACAATATATGAAGAGAATTTTTAAAATTGCAGATATAAAATTAAATATAGTAACGCCGTTTGATTTAAATGGAGGACAAGACATTAATTTATTTGAGATTTATAATAATGAGGATAATAAAGAACAATTTAAATTTAATATAGAAGTAAATAAATTAAAAGATAATGAAGAAAAATATATTGTTTTTAAAAATGAAGTTAAGAAGGTATATTATAAAAATAATAAATATTATTGGTATTATAAAATACCTACTAGCAAGATGTGGGAAATATGTTGTGAGGAAGAAAATAAATTTAGTAATGTTACAATAAATCCAATATATATAAAATATTACGAGAATATAGAATATTTAATTAGTAGATTAAATATTCAAGGAATTTTATTAAGTAAAGAAGTAATGATACTTCATTCATCATTTATAATACATAATAATGAAAGCATATTATTCACAGCACCATCTGGTACTGGAAAGTCTACTCAAGCAAGTCTTTGGGAGAAATATAAAGGTGCAGAAATAATTAATGGTGATAGGTCTGCCATTGGAACTAGAAATGGTGAATATTTTGCATATGGGTTACCTTTCTGTGGTTCATCAAATATATGTAAGAATAAAGAAGCACCACTTAAGGCAATAGTAGTTTTGAAGCAAGCAAAAGAAAATTCAGTTAGAAGATTATCCAAGATAGAAGCTTTTAAGATATTATTAGGACAAGTTGCTATTAATAGATGGAATAAAAAAGATATGGAGCTTGCTATGACTTTAATTGAAGAATTAATAGAAAAGGTTCCAGTAGTAATGCTTTCTTGTAGACCAGATAAAGAAGCAACTGATGTATTAAATGATTATTTAAATAATGAAATATAGATAAGAGAATAAATTTATTCGTATAAAAATATATAGTAAATTAAATTTGAAAGTAATACCTCGTAAGGGGAATTTATATAGACAAGGGATAAAAATGAGAGGAGCTTTATAGGTATGGCAGTAGAACCAAGAATATCAAAATATTTATTTGCAAAGGCATCAAAAAGTAAGATTCCACTAAGTGGAACTTTTGAACTTTCTCCATGTTGTAATCTGGATTGCAGGATGTGCTATGTTAGAAAAACAAAACAAGAGGTAAATGAATTAGGTGGAGAAAAGACTGTAGAAGAATGGTTAGAGCTTGCAAGAGAATGTAGAGATGCTGGAATGTTATTTTTATTATTAACAGGTGGAGAACCGTTCTTATATAAGGATTTTAAAAGATTATATTTAGAGCTTAAAAAGATGGGCTTTATGATTTCTATAAATACAAACGGAACTTTAATTGATGAAGAAGTAGTAAGCTGGTTATCAAAAAATCCACCATATAGAATGCAAATAACACTTTATGGTGGCTCTAATGAAACATATGAAAGATTATGTAGAGATAATAAGGGCTTTGATAAAACAACTAAAGCAATAAAAATGTTAAAAGAAGCAGGAATTGCAATAAAAATAAATGCTAGTATGACTCAATATAATATTGAAGATTTAGATAAGATATATGAATTTGCTAAAGAAAACAATGTGTATGTGCAAGCTACATCATATATGTTCCCACCAACAAGAAGAAATGAAGAAGCCATAGGAATTGGGGATAGATTTACACCACAAGAAGCTGCACATTATTCAGTAAAAATAGATCAGCTAAGATTAGAAAAAGATGAATTTTCAAAAAGAGCTATAGCAATGAGAGAAGGCCTAATTAAATTTAAAAGTGAGTTAGAAGAATGTGAAAGCCTTGATAGTTCCGCAGAGGATTCTGATAATATAGAAAATAAAAATATTATAGATAATGAAGAAACTAGAGAAAAATTAAAATGTAGAGCAGGAAAAAGTTCTTTTTGGATTAATTGGAAAGGCGAAATGACAGCTTGTGGAATGATGAATTGGCCGGTAGCTTATCCATTTAAAGAGGGTTTAATACCAGCATGGTATAAAATTATTGATGAAACAGATAAATTAAGAATGCCTAAGAAATGTACAAAGTGCGAAAAGAAGTTTGCATGTACTGTATGTGGAGCATCTGTTGTAACAGAAACAGGAGATTTTGAAAAAGCTCCTAAATATATTTGTAAAATGACAGAGAAGATTTTAGAAGAAACAGAAAAAGCATATAAGTTAATTGCCCCAGGGGCGAAATAATATAAGATAAATTACTATATTACTTAGGAAAGTAAGTAAAGACAAGCTACCTCAGGGGAATTTTTAAAATGATAAGGGGAGAAAAGTTATGAAGTTAAAGAAGGAATTTATATTAAGAGAAATAGCAGGAGAATATATATTAGTGCCAACAGGAGAAACAACTCTTAATTTTAATGGACTTATAACAGTTAATGAATTAGGTGCTTTTATTTGGAATAACATAGAAAAGGTGAATTCAGAAGAGGATATTTTAAAGCTAATATTAGATGAATATGAAGTTGAAGAGAATATAGCAAGAGAAGATTTAAATGAGTTTTTAAATAAGTTAAAAGCTGCAGAAATAATATAAATAGTAATATATATTATTTATATATGGGGGATGATAATTTATGAATAAAAAGCAGAGACTGATGGATAAGTCAATAATAAAAATAATAACTACTTTACTAGTATTAGTAGTATGTGTAATGCCTATAAATGCCTATGCTAACGATACATCTGTAGAAATAAAGGTTAATGGAAAAATTGAAAAAGGATCTAATATTGAGATATTAGTAAATGTTAAAAACGTAGAAAAACTTTATGCTGCATCTGTAGATTTTACTTATGATACAAATTTATTAAGTATTGAAAGTATTAATGGAAGTGAGCTTATAACTAAGAATATAGATAATATAATGGAGCTTGGTGGAGAAACCAATAAGAATGGAAACACTGCTTCATATTCATTTACATTTTTAGGAGAGAATGAAGGAATTAAAGGCAGTGGAACGTTAGTATCCATTAATGCTAAAGTGATTAATGATATAAATATATCTATCGGGCAAGATGCCATGAAGGTTAAATTAGTTCAACGTATAGGAAATGATGTTGAAAACTATAAGTTTAATTTTATTGGCTGTGAAATAAAGACTAACAGTTCAAATAATAATACAGGTAATGATGAATCAAATAACAATACAAATAATGATGGGTCTAATAATGTAGGAAATAACGGATCTGAAAATAATAATGCATCAGGTGGAAATGGATCTCAAGGAAGCACAGGGTCAAACGGGAACAATTCTCAAAGCAACAATAATAATTCTCAAGGTAATACAAATAACAGTAGTTCCTCAAATAATAACAATGGTTCTCAAATAAAGCCAAACAATACTTCTAGCAACTCTAATGTGAATAAGAAAGAAGATAAAAATAATAAATTACAAAGTGAAAATAATAGTAATGAAAGTGAAAGTTCAAGCAATATAGATAATGATGATAACAATGTCAATGACGATAATAAGTTGAATGTTGGCAATGAAAAAGTAGAAGTTAAAAATGAAAATTTATTAACTAATAATGTGAATAATACATGGATATATTTAATTTTAGCTTGTGTTGGAATTAGTATTTTAGGTGGAATAGGCTACTTTTTTTATAAGAATAAAAGAATAAAAGAATAAATTAGAGTATTAAAATCTCAATATATAAGCTATTAGCTTATATATTGAGATTTATTTGTTTTATAAAAAATACATAATAAATAAATATTTTCCTTAAATAACTATATTAGTATTTTAAATGTTTTAATTTTTTATAAAATTAAAACATTTAAAATATCGTAACCAAAATAACGACAAAGGCAATAAATTTTCAAGAAAAATAATTTATTTTATTTAAAAACAAATTAAAGTTATTTTAGGTTAATTTTCTTAAATAACAGCATTAAATAAATTAAATTAATTTAAAAAAATATCACATATAGAAGGAATTTTTTATGTCATAAAAGAGAGATTATTGTATTTTGTAATAAATGTATAATATTTGAAAGAAATTATGTAAAATGATATCATTTTTTCAAAGGGAAGAGATAGGGGTGTAAATATGGATAATAAAAGAGTAGAGAATAATTTTGAGAACAATGTTATTTCTTTAGAAGGGTTAAAAAGAATAAAAATTAGAGAGATAAGAGTAAGACAAAAAAGAAAAAATTTAAAATTATCCATAGGAATATTATGTATGGGTATATCTGCTTTTTTGATTACTGTTGGAATAATTAAGTATATTTAGATTTTAACTATTATATTTAAGCGTATGTAATTTGTTATTAAGTATAGAGGAGAAAAAGAAGATGGATGAGAAATTATTAGATTTTGAAGAGTTATTTCAAATTTTTAAAAAGTTATGGTGGATAATAATACTTTGTGTTTGCATTACAACAGGTCTAAGTGCATATAAGGCTAATAAAATGCAACCAAGCTATTCTTCCAAGGTTAGTATTTTTTTAGGAATGAATAGTCAAACTATGGATTATTCTACTGTTCAACAAGTGTATTTTTATAAGAATAATATGGGACTTTTCAAAGATATGATAGTTACAGAGGATTTCTATGAAGATGTTGTTGAAAAGAATAAATTTAATGTTTCTCCTAGTGAAATAGCAAGCTGTGTATCATTTTCATATGCAGAAGAAACACCTATTATGTACATTCAATATAAAAGTTTAAAGAAGGAAAATATAGATAAAATATTAGATGCAGTAGCATTAGAATTTGTAGAAAGATATAAAGAAGTTGTTGTAGATTCTAGTCCTAATATTGTTAATAGTGCAGTTGTTAGTACTGCATATCCTAATAAGAGAAGGATTATAATCATTGGATTTATAGTAGGATTAATTGCGGGAATAGGAATAATATTTGTAGTAGATTATTTAGATGACAGAATTAAGAGTAGAGAAAGATTAGAGAAAATATTAGATATACCAGTTTTAGGTGCTATACCAACTCAAGAAAAGGAATTTGGAAAGGCAGGGAAAAGATATGTTCATAGCAGAAAAAATGCCACTATCGGTATCAGCTGAGGCTTATAGAAATGTAAAAACTAATATAAAATATTCTTCTGTTGATAAGAAAACAAAAACAATATTAGTAACTAGTAGCCTACCAGGAGAAGGTAAAAGTACAACAGCTGGAAATTTAGCTTTTGTGTTAGCGGAAAATGAGGAAAGAGTTTTAGTAATTGATTGTGATTTAAGAAAACCAGCTCTTCATAAATTATTTAAGGTTTCTAAAAATGAGGGGTTAACAGATATTTTAATAGATAAACGTGAACCACAAGAAGTCATTAGAAAAGTTAATAAATATGTAGATTTATTAACTTGTGGTACAAAAGTTCCTAATCCGTCAGAAGTTGTGGGCTCAAATGCTCTTACAAACTTAATAGATAATATGGCAGAAATCTATGATTATATAATTATTGATTCACCACCAGTTCTTGCAGTTTCAGATGCTCAAGTATTATCAACAAAGTGTGATGGAACAATATTAGTAGTAAGGTCAAATAAGACTAAGGAAAAAGTATTGAAGAGAAGCTGTAGTGAATTAAGTAGAGTTAATGCAAATATAATAGGAACAGTTTTAAATGACTATAAACTTGAAAAGAAATATGGGTACTATAAGTATTATGGGGAATAAAATATAAAAATATATAGCTGAGAAATAAGTTTAATATGTAAAGGTGGGGCTGGTTTTAATACAGCCCCAATTTTATTATGAAAGACTTTATAGATGTGGTAGTAGTTGGATTTAGTAAGGGGACAAGGTATGATTGGATTTATTAAAAAGATTAAGAAGAAAATAGACGATGGTATGCTAAGTGAAATGTATATGGAAGCAAAGTGGATATATAGCTATGTAAAATCATATAAACTTGCTATTATATTTTATGTATTTTTAGGAATACTTGGAGTTGTCATGGGCTTAGGGGGAAGTGTTGCTTCTAAGTACTTAATTGATGCTGTAACTGGATATGATTCTGGAGGAATTGGATTTATAGCTTTTGTAATGGTAGTAATGGCAATTGGAAATTTAGTAATTAATGCAGTTACTAATAGAATATCAACTAGGATTAGTATTAAAATTGGAAATGAAATAAGAGCAGATATTTATGATAGGATAATTAATACTGATTGGGAATCTATGTCTTATTATAGAAGTGGTGATTTGCTTAATAGATTAACTTCTGATGCAACAACAGTTTCTAATAGTATTTTAGGTTGGGTACCAAGTTTAATTACAAAGACAGTTCAATTTTGTTCTATATTAGTAGTTATTCTTTATTATGATCCTACAATGGCTGTTTTAGCATTATTAAGTGCACCAATAGCTCTTTGCGTTTCTAAAGTTCTTATGAAAAAAATGAGAAATAGAAATAAGGAAGTTAGAGAAATAAGTAGCGAAATGATGTCTTTTAATGAAGAAACATTTACAAACTTACAATCTATAAAAGCATTTAGTTTAAATGATGTTTTTTCTGATAGACTTAGAAAAATACAAGAAAAATTTAAGGAAACTACTTTAGAGTATAATAAGTTTACTATATATACATCGTCATTTATGTCTTTAGTTGGAATGATTGTAACTTATTCTTGTTTTGGTTGGGGTGTTTATAGGCTTTGGACAGGACATATTACATATGGAACAATGACTTTATTTTTACAGTTATCATCATCATTATCGTCATCATTTTCTGCGTTAATAGGATTAGTACCATCAGCTATTTCTGCAACTACTTCTGCTGGAAGAATTATGGAGGTTATTAAATTACCAAGAGAGAAAGTATTAGATGAGGAAATTGCAAATGAAATAGCAGCCACTTGTGAAGAAAATGGTGTTTCTATAAAGTTAGATAATATTAAGTTTAAATATGAGAAATCAGGCAAAAATGTATTGGAAAACGCTAATATTATTGCAAACCCTGGAGAAATTATAGCTCTTATTGGTCCATCTGGTGAAGGTAAAACTACTACTATGAGAATTTTATTAGGATTATTGAATATTACAGAGGGTGATGGAGTTATTTATAATAGTAAGGATGTTAAATGTAAAATATCTGCAAGTACTAGAAAGCTTATGGCTTATGTGCCACAAGAAAAAACTATGTTTACAGGAACTATAGCTGAAAATATGAGAATGGTAAAAGCTGATGCAACTGATGAAGAAATTATAAGAGCTTTAAAATATGCTTGTGCATATGAATTTGTAGAAAAGCTACCTGAAGGAATAAATAGTAGCGTTCTAGAAAAGGGAAGAAGTTTTTCAGAAGGACAAAATCAGAGGCTATCTATTGCAAGAGCTTTACTTAGAAATGCTCCAGTACTTTTACTGGATGAAGCAACTTCTGCATTAGATATGGATACTGAAAAACGAGTATTAAAAAATATTATGTCGGAGAATCTTAATAAGACATGTATAGTAACTACTCATAGGTTAAGTGTTTTAAGTATGTGTCATAAAATTTATAGAATATCAGAAAATAAAGTGCAATTAGTTAATTATGAGGATATATAATTAAGGGGATTCAAGATAATATATTAGAAGGTAAAGTTAACCAATTATATTTATTATTTTCAAAATAAATAACATCTGATAAGAATTGATTATTTTTATTAGATGTTTATTTTTTTATAAGTGTTATTTGAATTTTGGGAAAATCAGTTTTTGTTTTAGATTGGATAGTTTAATTTAATATTTTTATAAGATTAATAAGAAAAAATTATGAGAAGTTATTAATATTTTAGGATAAATACTAACAAATTAATGAAAACGTTATTATAAAATAATTGTAACCAAATGAAACAAATGGTATAATTTTGAATTAAGAAGTGTAAACATAATTAAAATTAAGTTCTTTAAGATTTTTAGCTATGGGGGAGTTTTTATGAGAAGAAGAAATGTAATGAACAAGAATATTTCTTTAGTTATAGCTATAGCTGTAACTTTAGGACAAATTCCAGTTTCAGCTTTAGCAAATACGGGTAATGGAGCTGAAGCAATTATAAGAGAAGCTAAAGCTGAAAAAGCTGAAGGTGTATTTAATTTACATTTATCAATTGCTATTGAAAAAGCTGAAGAAATTACTGAAGATCAACTTGAAATGGTTGTTCCAGTAGTTGCTAATGAATTTAAAGCAGCTTTAGCTGAAGCTAAGGCTATTTTGAATAATGAAGCAGCGACTCAAGATCAAATTGATGGAGCTTTTGATAGGTTAAGCAATGTTATGCAAAGATTAGAATTTTATAAAGGGGATAAAACTGAATTAATAAATTTAGTAGAACAAGTTAAGAATTTAAATTCAAAGGAATATACTGCGGACAGTTGGGGTAGGGTAGTAGCAGCTTTATCAGAAGCTAATTCAGTAGTATCAGATGAAAATGCTTTACAAAATGAAGTTAATGAAGCTTATAATAGTTTAAAAACTGCAGTTGATACATTAGAAAAAGTTGAGGACACTAATAAGGTAGATAAATCAAAATTACAAGAATTAGTTAACTCAACAGATAATTTAAAGAAGGATGATTATACATCAGATAGTTGGAGTAAATTTGAAGAAGCATTAGGTGAAGCTAATAAAGTATTAGCAAATGAATCTGCAACTCAAGCACAAGTTGATGCTGCTTATAATAAGCTATATGATGCAATTCAAAAATTAGAAAAAGTTGAAGATACTAATAAAGTAGATAAATCAAAACTAGAAGAATTAGTAGATTCAATAGAAGAATTAAATAAAGATGATTATACAGAGGATACTTGGAATAAATTAGAGGAAGTCTTAGAAGAGGCTAAGAAGGTATTAGAAGATAAGGATGCAACTCAAGAAGAGGTTGATGAAGCTTATAATAACTTAAAAGATGCCCTTGAAGGATTAGTTGAAGCAGATAAAGACGGAGACGGAAATGGCGATGGAAGTGGAGACGGAAATGGCGATGGAAGTGGAGACGGAAATGGCGATGGAAACGGAGACGGAAATGGTGATGGAAACGGAAGTGGAAATGGAAGTGGAAATGGAAATGGTAATAATACAGGAGGTAACAAATTACCTCAAACAGGAGGAACATCAGCTGTAGCAGTTGGATTATTTGGTACTATTATAGCTACTGTTGGTGCTGTAATGAATAAAAGAAAAAAATAAAATATCATAAAATTACAGAAATACCTAGCAAGGAAATTTAACCTTGCTAGGTATTTTTATATATTTATAAGGTGAAATCAAAAATCAGATTGGAATAATATAATATTATATTAATGTTATATTAATATAATATTTAGTGAAATTATAATATTAAATGGGAATTGTTGAGGAGCATATATAATTATGTTAATAAGCAAATATTTGGATAATATAATTGTTATAATATGTGAAAATATGATAAAATTATATTTAGATTATATAAATCAGTATAAGTTTTATATTTTTTAAAACATTAAAGACAAAATGCACTTTACAGTATAATAGAAGGGGAAAAAGAATGACAGAAACTACGGGAAGAATCATAACAAATGATATAGAAGAAATAATAATTAACTACATAGAAGAAAGTGTAACAGAAGAAATAAGAGATGAATTTATTAATGCTGCAATTCATTTTGTAATAAATGAAGAGTTATTTAAAGAATTTGATCTTATGAGAATCAAATACAAAATAGAAAAAATAGATAAACAAGAAGTTACTGATTGCTTAAAATTAAGTGCAATTTATGGGTATATAATTTATAGAACAGTAGTATTAAAATTAGTAAATGAAGAGCTTCAATCAAAATGTTGTGAGGTATTTCTTGAAATAAGTAAGGTAGTTACAGATTATTTAACTATGAAAACTGATGAAGAAGAATTATTTAGTGAAGTAGAGGCATTTATGAATAAATTAGGGATAAGTAGTGAATGTAACAAGTTTGTTTTGGAGAGAATAGAGAATAAAAATATTGAATTTTAATTAATAGACTATGCTTAAGCATAGTTTATTTTTGTTTTATATGACTTTCAATTTAATAATATTATAAAGTCTAAATGAAAAAATAGATAACTTATCCAAAAAAAGTTTTTTCAATGTTGAAATAACTCGTATATATAATGAACATAAAGTAATATACTATGATATAATAACTTTTGTATATTTAGCCACAGGTAAATATAATATATGACTTATGGTAAGGGCATTATAATTTTCCCCTGAGGCGTAATTAAAATTAAGTAATAGGAGAATTAGTATGTATAATTGTGCTTTAATATTGGCTGCAGGTCAAGGAACAAGAATTAAATCAGATTTACCAAAGGTATTACATAAGGTATGTGGTAAGGAAATGGTAAACCATGTTATAGACACATTAAGAAGAGCAAAAATTGAAGATGTTAATGTAATAATAGGAAAAGGTGCAGAATTAGTTAAGGCTAAAACTGAAAGTAGAAATGTTAGTTATTCTGTGCAAGAAGAGCAATTAGGAACTGGGCATGCAGTTAAGTGTGCTATAGATTTCTTAGAAGGTAAGACTGGAACAGTTGCTGTTTTCTGTGGAGATGCTCCATTAATAACTGAAGAAACAATTGCTAAAATTTTTGAAGAACATAAAGCAAATAACAATAAGGCAACACTTTTAAGCTCAATCTTAGATGATGCAACAGGTTATGGAAGAATCATAAGAAATGGAGACGAAGTTTTAAAGATTGTTGAGCATAAAGATTGTAATGAAGAAGAGTTAAAGGTTAATGAAATGAATGCAGGAGTTTATTGTTTTGATATAGTTTCATTATTAGATGCTTTAAACAAATTATCAAACAACAACTCTCAAGGAGAATATTACTTAACTGATGTTATTGGAATATTAAAAGAACAAGGCGAAAGAGTTGGGGCAGTTACTGCAGAATTTGAAGAAACATTAGGTGTTAACTCAAGAGCACAACTTGCTCAAGTTGAAAATATATTAAGAAAAAGAATTAACTTAAGACATATGGATAATGGGGTAACACTAATTGATCCATCAAATACATATATTGGTGATGATGTTATTATTGGAAGAGATACTATAATATATCCAGGAAACGTTATTGAAGGTAATACTGTTATTGGAGAAGGAGTTATGTTATATCCAAACTCAAGAATAAATAATTCTAAAATTGGAAATAATGTTGAAATACAAAGCTCAGTAATTTTAGATAGTACTATTGGAGAAGGTACTACAGTTGGTCCATTTGCTTATGTAAGACCAGAATCTGCTATAGGAAATCACTGTAGAATAGGTGATTTTGTTGAAATTAAAAAATCAACTATTGGAGATAATACTAAAGTATCACACTTAACATATGTAGGTGATGCTGAAGTTGGAGAAGGTTGTAACTTTGGATGTGGTACAGTTACTGTTAACTATGATGGTAAGAATAAAAATAAAACTATAATTGGAAACAATAGCTTTATAGGATGTAATACAAACTTAATTTCACCTGTAACAGTTGAAGATAATACTTATATTGCAGCAGGTTCAACTATAACTAATGATGTAAAAGAAGGTGAGCTTGCAGTAGCAAGAGCTAAGCAAAGAAATATTGCAGGTTGGGTTGATAAAAGAGGATTACTAAAGTAGTTTAATTATAAAAGGCTTTGTTTTAAAATCATGTTGAAATTAGTATAACATAAAAGGATGTCCATCTGGACATCCTTTTTGGATTGCAATATATTAAAATTGTTCAATAAATATATAAAATAATGTTATTGTTTTATACGGGAGAGTAGATAGATTTGTGTAAAAAACAAATCTATCTACTCTTTTTTGTATGATTAGTTGGTAGATTTGGAATA
>NZ_JAJKGM010000042.1:0-26715 GCF_021412605.1 Clostridium celatum | reverse complement strand
AGTGGAAGCACTACTGGAAATTCAAATAGTGGAAAGTTACCACAAACAGGAACAGCAGGTGTAGCTGGAACATTAATCAGTGGAGTTATTGCTTTACTTGGTGGATTAGGTTTAAGTAGAAAAAAGAATAAAAAGTAATAGTTAAAATTTAAGTAAACTATTTATTTTGAACAGGGGTATGAAGGAATTTTATACTCCTGTTTTATTATATAAAGCTTGATTAAATTTTAAATGGAAAGTTAAGAGTTGCTTAATAAAGGATAAGTTTTTTAGGAGTGCTAGTTGATATAATAAATTTAAAACTTACATTTTTGAAAGCTAAATGTAATGAAGATAAATATGAGATTTAAATATATTACATTATAATAAAGACATAACATGAATTATGGGGAGCTGATTATTAATGAAAAAATTAATAGAAGTTATAAAAGTAGTTGGATTAGTTATGTTAGCTGGGTATGATGAGGAAAAATTTCATTTGGCTTAAAAAGAAGTGTAAATTAAATAAAGTTAATTATATAATAAATAAGAAGTAGTATAATATTTAATAAAGCTTTGATTAATAGATAAGAATATTAACAAAGCTTTTAATTTTATAATTTTTGAAATTGGATAAATATGTGAGGAAAATAAAATGACTAAAATTTTTATTATTGAAGATGAGAAAACAATAAGGGATGAGCTTAGTATTTTTTTATCTAGATATGGATATGAAGTAGAAGCACCAACTGAGTTTGAAAATATTATAGATTGTGTAAAGGAGAAAAAGCCTAATTTAATATTATTAGATATTAATTTGCCTATTTTTGATGGATATTATATATGTAGAGAAATTAGAAAATTTTCTGATGTTCCAATAATAATAGTAACAAGTAGAGATAGTGATATTGATGAGCTTATGAGCATGAATTTAGGGGCAGATGATTTTGTCACTAAACCTTATAACACTCAAATATTACTTGCAAGAATTGAATCTATATTAAAAAGAGTATATAAAAATTCAGGTGCTCAAGACGTTTTAGAATATAATGGAATACAAGTTAATTTAGCTAATTGTACTATAAGTTATAATGATAAAACAATTGAAATAACTAAAAATGAATTAAAAATTCTTTCTTATTTAATTAAAAATAAAGGGAATATAGTATCTAGAGAAAATCTAATGAATTATTTATGGGATTGTGAGATGTTTATAGATGACAATACTTTATCAGTAAATGTTACTAGAATCAGAAAAAAGCTTGATGAACTAGGGTTAAGCAATGTTATAGAAACCAGAAGAGGACTAGGGTATATAATATCATGAGTATAATGACATATATAAAAGAGAGAATGTTATTTTTAATAGTTAATTTACTTATATTTTTATTAGTAGCAATATTAATGAAAATAGTAGAAGTACCTGTAAATATAATATTTATCGTTTTTTTTATATGGTTTTTACCATTAACTCTATATATGGCTTTAGAGTTTATTAAATATAAAAGGTATTTAGATAATCTAATTAACACAGTAGAGAATTTAGATAAAAAATATTTATTGCCAGAAGTTATAGAAGAAGCTAAGTTTCAAGAAACAAAAATAATTAATGGTGTTTTAAAAGAATGCAATAAGGCAATGCATGAACAAGTTAAATACTATAGAGATGAGCAAAGTGAATATAGAGAATATATAGAAACTTGGGTTCATGAGATAAAAACTCCAATTGCATCAGCAAAGCTTATATTGGAAAATGATAATAGTGTTTTAAGTGAGAGAATAAATTATGAAATGAAGAGGATAGAAGGCTTTATTGAACAAGTTTTATATTATGCTAGAAGTAATGATGTAAGTAAGGATTATATAATTAAAGAGTTTGATTTGAGAGATGCTGTTATGAAGGCTGTGAAATCCAATAGTAGGGATTTTATTAATAAAAAAATTAAATTAAATATTAAAGATATAAATGGAAGGATATTTAGCGATTCTAAATGGGTAGAGTTTATTATAAATCAAATTATAATAAATGCAGTAAAGTTTTCTAAAAGTAATGAGGGAGAAGTTTCAATATATTCAAAGATAAATGAAAATAATATTATTTTGACTATAGAGGATAATGGAGTTGGAATTAGTGAAAGAGATATAGATAGAGTTTTTGAAAAAGGTTTTACTGGTGAAAATGGACGTAAGTTTGGAAAATCAACTGGAATAGGACTTTATTTATGCAAAAAGCTTTGTAATAAGCTTGGAGTTGGAATGAGTTTAACCTCAAAAGAAAATATAGGAACAAAGGTAAATATAATTTTTCCGCAAGGAAAATTTACGGATTTTTAAGGTTAATTTAAATAAACTATATCCTAAAATACCTAAATAACATTTTTGTCATGTTATTTAGGTATTTTTTTATTAATAATAAGTAAAATCTATCCTATTATTTTATAGTTACAATTTTGTAAGATTACTGAAATGTAATTCAATATGTATATTAGTGACAATACTATAAAATAAGTAATGAAGACAGCGATGATTACAAATACTTAAAGTAATAAATAGCTATTTTTAAAATTTAGATAGATAAAATAATTGGAGGGAAGATTAAATGAAAAATATATTAAAAGTTGAAAAAATAGAAAAGTATTATGGAAATAAAGATAATATAACAAAAGCTATAGATAATATTAGCTTTAGAGTTGATAAAGGAGAATTTGTTGGAATAATGGGTCCATCAGGAAGTGGTAAAACGACACTACTTAATTGCATTTCAACAATAGATACAGTTACTACAGGAAATATCATAATAAATGATAAAGATATTACTAAAATGAAATCAAAGCAATTAGAGAATTTTAGAAAAGATGAATTAGGATTTATTTTTCAGGATTTTAATCTTTTAGATACATTAACAGCGTACGAAAATATAGCATTAGCATTAACTATTCAAGGAATTAAACCAAATAAAATCGATGAAAAAATAAAAGAGATAGCTAATAATCTTGGAATAATGGAAGTTTTAAATAAATATCCATATCAAATGTCAGGAGGACAAAAGCAAAGAGTTGCATCAGCTAGAGCAATTGTAACAAATCCATCATTAATATTAGCTGATGAACCAACAGGAGCTTTAGATTCTAAATCTTCAAGATTACTTTTAGATTCTTTTGAAAAGTTAAATAAAGACTTAGAAGCAACAATTTTAATGGTTACTCATGATGCTTTTACTGCAAGTTATGCTCATAGGATTCTTTTCATTAAAGATGGTAAAGTTTTTAATGAATTAGTAAGAGGAAATGATTCAAGAAGAGAGTTCTTTAATAGAATAATTGAAGTAGTAACATTGCTTGGAGGGGATGTAGAAAATGTATTCTAAAATAGCTATAAATAATGTGAAAAAGAGCTTTAAAGATTATACAATATACTTTTTAACAATAGCTTTTGCAGTTTGTATATTTTATAGCTTTAATTCAATAGAATCTCAAAAAGCAATATTAGATATTAACAAAAGTCAAGAAGAGTATATGACGCTTGTAACAACATTAATATCATATGTTTCTGTATTTGTATCATTTATTTTAGGAGGATTAATCCTATATGCAAATAATTTCTTAATTAAAAAGAGAAAAAAAGAATTAGGGATTTATATGACATTAGGAATGGGAAAAGCGAAAATATCAAGTATATTATTAATTGAAACTTCAATAGTAGGGATATTATCTCTTATAGCAGGTTTAGTACTAGGGGTAGTTGTATCACAAGGTTTATCATTATTTACAGCTAAGTTATTTGATGTTGGAATGACAGAATTTAAGTTTATAGTATCAGGTAGTGCTATTTTAAAAACAGTATTATATTTTACTTTAATATTTGGGGTTTTAATGATATTTAATACAAGAATTATATCAAAGTATAAATTAATTGATATGTTAACTGCAGAAAGAAAAAGTGAAGATATTAAAATAAAAAATCCAATAGTTTCATCAATTATATTTATTGTAGCTATGATAATTTTAGGTACAGCGTATTATTTAGTAACTAAAAGTGGATTAGCTCCAGATAAGTTAGAATTTAAACTTTCAATAGTATTTGGGATAATAGGAACAGCAGGCTTTTTCTATGGAATTGCAGGTTTCTTATTAGCTATAATTCAAAGAAGTAAAAATATATATCTTAAAAAATTAAATATTTTTGTTACAAGACAAGTAAGTAGTAAAGTAAATACAAACTTTGTATCAATGACAGTAATTTCACTTATGTTATTTGTAACTATAGTAGTTTTATCAACAGGATTAAGTTTTAAAAGTGCTATAGAAAAAGGAACAATTGCTCCATATGATGCTTCAATAAAGTTATTTACAGATGAAGATAGTACTTATAAAAGTATGGAGGATGTATTAAAAGAAATTAATTATGAGTTTACTAATAACGAACCTATATTTATTAGTGGTTATGTAATTAAGGGGATAGATGCTAATACTATACTAAAAGATTATGCTGTAGGTGAATTTAAAAAGAGTTTAGATGCAGGAAAGCAAAGATGGGAATACATCGATGCTATTAAGATTTCAGATTATAATAAAATAAGAAGTTTATATGGTGAAGAACCATTAAATATAAATAATAATGAAATATTGGTTACATCTAATTTTACATCAGCTAAAGATTCAGTAAAAAACTTTATTGAAAATAGCCCAAAGGTTAATATTAAAGGAAAAGAATATAAAGTTGCTAATAAAGAATATTTAAGCGAAGCAGTATATAATTCTGAAATAGCAGATAATGTACTGACTATAATAGTACCAGATGATTTTAAAGATATGACTTTAGATGCAGAATATATGAATATGAATTATAAGAATCCTAATGATCCTGCTGAAGAAGAAGAAATGATTAATTTATTTAATTCTTTAAGTGGATATAAAAGTGATGGAGCATTTAGTAGTAGTTATACTAGAGGAGAGGAAGATGAAATTCATAATCTACCAATGATAAGATATACAAAAAGCCAAGTTTATGAAGCTAGTAAGGGTTTAACTACAATGCTACTTTATATAGGGTTATATTTAGGACTTGTATTTTTAATTTCTAGTGCAGCAGTTCTTGCTCTTCAACAATTATCAGAAGCAAGTGATAGTAGTGAGAGATATAAAGCATTAAAGAAAATTGGTGCAACAGAAAAGATGATAAACAAAACTATTTTTACTCAAACTGTAATTTATTTTGCAATGCCATTAATACTTGCAATAGTAAGTTCAATTGTTGGAATATCAGTAGTTAATAAGTTTATAGCTCTATATGGAAAGCCTAATATAGGACCAACAGCATTATTTACTTTAGGTATACTTGTTATAGTATATGGGGGATATTTCTATGTAACATACACAGGGTATAAGAGTATAGTTAAAAACTCAAAGTAAATTTATAAATTAATAATTGACAAAATAATAATTAAATGATAGCATAAAGAAAAAAATCCCTTTAAATTGATTCGAGAAATCAGTAAGGAAGTTATAGTATACTTGTAAGATAGACTTTATGCTTATAAATGGATAGTTAAATATGTTAATATATACTTAAGAATCCATTTGATACATTTAAATGTAAAGAAAAAGTTGTTTTGAATAAGATTATAGTAGCCTTCCTTGTAGGAAGGCTTTTTATATTGTTCAAAAAAGTATATTAAAACCTTATATAGTTATTGAAGTTAGGGAATGAACTAATAAGGAGATGTAAGTAAATGAATAAAAAAATGAACAATAGCAACAAATTAGCCATAAAAATGGCAGCAGCTCTTATCTTAGGGTTAATAGCAGGTATAGGATGTATAATACTTAGAGAAAACTTAAATGGCAATGGGAATGGACATATTTGGACAAGCATAAACAACATTTTATTCCAAGATATATCACAAGAAGGAGCAACAAGTGCTTTAGGAATATTTTATATTTTAGGACAACTATTTGTAAATTCACTTCAATTAGTAATAGTACCAATGGTATTTACATCAATAGCATTAGCTATGTGTAAAATAAGTGATACTAAGAAGCTTGGACGTATTTCATATAAGACTATATTAGGATTTTTATCAACTTCAGTTTTTGCATTAGCATTAGCAGGAGCAATTGGATTTATAATTAAGAATTTAGGATTATTTACAGCAAATGTTGAAAATGTAACAGCTCAAGCAGGGGTTGCAAGTTCTACAAATCCATTATTAATAATAGTTAAAGCAATACCAAATAATATTTTATCAGCATTTTCAACTAACAGTAGTATATTAGCAGTAGTTTTTGTAGCAGTAGTATTAGGACTTTGTATTAATGCATTAGATGATAAGATAAAAGTATTGAAAACTTTATTAGAAGAAGTAAATTCAATCATAACAGTATTTTTAAGTTTTATAATAACAAAGTTTGGGCCAGCAGCAATATTTGTACTTATAACAAGAACATTTGCAATATATGGTGTAGATAACTTAAAACCAGCACTTGTATATGTTGTTACAACAGTAATTGCGTTATTATTATTCTTAGTATTTGGATATGCAATATTTATAGCAATAGGGGCTAGACTTAATCCGATTAAGTTTGTAAAGAAAATAGGGAAAGTTGCATTATTTGGATTTTCAACATCATCTTCAGCAGCAACATTACCTTTAAATACTAAAACAACAACTGAAGAATTAGGTGTTAGTGAAGATATAGCATCATTTATACTACCACTTGGAATGACTATAAATATGAATGGTACAGCAATAATGCAAGTTATAGCAGCAATATTTATAGCAACAAGTGCGGGATATGATGTAACAATAGGTAATATAGTAGTTATTGCATTATTAGCATTAATAGCATCAATTGGTACTCCAGCAGCACCAGGTGCAGGAGCAATAATACTTTTCACAGTATTAACAGGAATGGGATATAATAATGATGCAGCAATACTTGCTTATTCATTAATTCTTGCAATAAATAGACCAATAGAAATGTTAGTAACTTCTTTAAATGTAGTAGGAGATGCTGCAACAAGTGTAGTAGTTGCAAAATCTGAAGGAATGCTTGATGAAAAAGTATATAATAGAGAAGATGTATTAGTAAATGAATTAGCATAATATAATAAAGAAATGCCTATAAGGTTAATCAAATTATGATTTATACCTTAGGGCATTTTATTTTATAATATAAAACCTATAGTATAGAGAATATGTTTATGATAAAATGGTAAGAATCAATATAGAGTTATTTTAGAAAGTAAGTTAGTAAGAGGTAAGAATAATGAAAGTAAATTTAAGTGATCTAATAGAGTGTATAGAGTTTGAAGGAGAATTATTAAGCCATTATTACAATAAAAAAACTGGAGTTATAATATATAAGGAAGATTCAAGCACTTCAAGTTATAAAGCCGAAGATATAAAAAATTTAGAAAGCTTTGAAGAGTGGGAAAGAGAATTAATAGTTAGTTTAAATGATTTAAAAGAAAATCCAAGTGATTATATTCAATTACCTAATAAAGATGAGATTGATGAATATGGGATGATGGAGATGTTTTGTAATACTTTAGAAAATAAAGAATTAGGACAAAAGATATTAGGTGAAGTTAATGGAAAAGATAAGTTTCGTGAATTAAGAGAAGCTATTCAAAATAATGGATTAATGAATGAGTGGTATGATTATAGGGAAAATGCAGAAAAGCAATTAGCAATAAAATGGTGCAAGGATAATGCAATAGAATATACAGAATAGTTAGAAATAAGCACATACTAAAAAATAATTTAGTATGTGCTTGTTTTATAGGGAATAAATCCAAGAAAAAAAATAAAAAATTTGATATAATTAATTAAAAAGTAAAAAAATGAAAAATAATCAATTTATATGTTGTATAAATAAAGGTAGGAATAGAAGTTGAGATATTTTAAATTAGAGGATAAAAATTTATTTTTTAAAGAACCTAAAGAATTTAATAAATGGACCAATAAGGAGATTCTAAAATATTCATTAGGTGCAAATATCTATATGAACGGAGGAAAAGATTTTTTTGAAAAAATAATTTCAGGATATTTTAGTAGCACTGGGGCAATCTCAATTTGTTTTGAAGATGCAGTGAAGGAGAATGAAGTTAAAAGTTTCGAAAAAAATGTAATTAGCAATTTAGATAAGTTACATAAGTATGTATGTAATAATGAAGAAATTAAAAATAATATACCTATGATATTTTTTAGAGTAAGAAATTATGATCAGTTTATTAATTTTGCAGAGAAATTAAATAAAGAGCATTTTAAATATATTACAGGGTTTATTTTCCCTAAATTCAATAGTGAAAATGGACAAAGGTATTTAGACTTTGTAAAAAAGTTAATAGTAAAATATGATGAAATTTTATATGCTATGCCAATTTTAGAAAGTGAAGAAATTATTTATAAAGAAACTAGAATGGAAGAGTTAATAAAGATTAAGAAAATAATAAATTCATATAAAGATATAATTTTGAATATTAGAGTTGGAGGTACTGACTTTTCTTCGAAGTTTGGGTTAAGAAGAAGTGTCAATTCAAATATTTATAATATAAAAGTTGTTAGTGAATGTTTAAGCGACATATTAAATATGTTTTTAAGAGAAAGTGAAGATTATGTTATTTCAGCACCAGTATGGGAATACTTCTCAGAAGATATGAATTCAAAAGAAGTTATAGGATTAATAAAAGAAATTAATTTTGATAAGGAAAATGGATTTTGTGGAAAAACAGTAATTCATCCAAGTCAAATAAAGTATGTAAATGGATTATATGCTATTACATACGAAGAGTATATTGATGCCCAAAATATATTAGGGGAAACAAATGATGGAGGAGTATTTAAGGGATATGGGGGAAACAAGATGAATGAAGTTAAACCACATTATAATTGGGCAAAAAAAATATTATATAGAGCAGAAATTTTTGGCGTATTAAGAGAAGGTATAGAAAATAAAGTTTTGTATACAAAATAGTGAACTACTTTAATAAATAGTTATACTTAAAAATAGTAAAAATGTAGTAAATAAAAGAATTTTAATAATATTAGTTATAGGGGTTATAGGTATGGATATTAAAGTTAAAGAAAATAGATACAATATTAATTTAGATGACTTAATTGTATTAGGAAAAAGAATTAATAATAGTAAAAGAAATTTTTTGTTTATTAGTAAAGTTCTAGGGAAACATATAGAAGTTAAACCTAATATATGTAAAGAAATAGGTGTAAAATTAGCAAGTTTAGTATATGGACAAGATAATGATAAAATATCGTATGAAGATAAAGAAAAGATATGTGTGCTAGGTTTTGCAGAAACAGCAACAGGGCTTGGAATGGCTGTAGCTTCAGCTATAAAAGATAGCTATTATATAACAACTACTAGAGAGGATATAACAGAAATAAAATCTATTTTAAAATTTGAAGAAGAACATTCGCATGCAACTACTCATAAATGTTTTCCATTAGATAAAAGTAAGATTATTAATGCAGATAAAATAATTTTAGTAGATGATGAGATAACCACAGGTAAATCTATGATTAATATAATTAAAGAACTAAAAAAGGTTACTAATGTTAGGGAATATATTGTTTTAAGTATTTTAGATTGGAGAGCTAAAGAATATAAAAATGAGTATACAAGATTAGAAAGTGAAGAAAAGATAAAGGTTGAAGTTCTATCATTAATTTCAGGAGAAATAAGTACAAATGATAAAAAGATATATATTGATAATGATGAAGAGCTTTTAACAGAAAAAACAGCAGTATTCAGAACTAACAATTTAAATAGAATAAACATTGAAACAAGGTTGAACCCAATTGGCGAAAGTTATTTAGCTGATACAGGAAGATTTGGAGTGACATTTAAAGAAATGGAAGAACTAGAAGAGCAATGTAGAGAAACTGCTATAGAAATTGAAAAACTTTTATGGAAAGAAGAAAACGAAAAAATAGATTTATGTGAAGTAAATAATGATTTAAAAGAAATTAATAAAAAGAAAATTTTAGTATTAGGTCATGGTGAAAATATATATATTCCATGTAGAATTGCTTCATATTTAAAGGGGGATGTCTATTTTAAAAGTACAACAAGAAGTCCAATTTATTGCGAAGACAAAGAAGGATATCCAATAAGAGAAAAACATATATTTGAGCATAATGAGGTAAAATACTATTTTTATAACAAAACAAAAATAGAAAATGAATATGATAAAGTAATTTTATTAACAGAAGATGATTTAAATATAAAGTTAACAAATAATATGATAGCAGTAAGGATTTAATTATGATGGCAAGTATGAAGTTAGTGAATCATAGCTATGAAGATGATTGTATATTTTTATTAAAAGACTTAACAGATAAAATTAAAGAAATTACTATAGAAGAGAAAGAGGAGTTAATTAGAAGAGGTATTAATTACTCAGAAATGATTTCAAAAGAAACTAAGCCAAGTGAAGGTGTTAAACGAATATTTTTTAGTATGTTACAAAGAGATAAGAGTATAACAGCATATTATATAGCAAAAGTAGCTGAAATAATATATGGTGAGAAAGGTAACAATCTGGTTATAGTATCATTAGCAAGAGCAGGAACTCCTTATGGGATTTTAATTAAGAAGTATTTAAAATATAAATATAATGTAGATATTCCTCATTATAGTATTTCAATTATAAGAGGTAAAGGAATTGATAATAACGCTTTAAAATATATTTTAAAGGAAAATAAAAACTCTAAAATTCAATTTGTTGATGGATGGACAGGAAAAGGGTCTATTACAAGAGAATTGGATAAATCAGTAAAGGAATTTAATTATAATAATAAAACTAATATAGATAATTCATTAGCTGTTATATCAGATCCAGCGAAATTATGTAGAATTTGTGGTACAAGGGAAGATTTTGGACTAGCTACTTGTTGTTTTAATTCAACAATAAGTGGTTTAGTTAGTAGAACTATTCATAATAAGAATTATATTTATGAAGGTGATTTTCATGGAGCAAAAACTTTATATTATTTAAAGGATGAAGATTTTTCACAGCAATTTATTAACATAATTTTTGAGGAATTTAATAATATAAATATTGATAAAGATGCTTTGAAGCTTGAAGATATAGATAAAGAGTATTCAATTAAGATAACTAATGATATAAGAAATTTATATGATGTCAATAATGTAAATAATATTAAGCTTAGTGTAGGAGAATCTGCACGAGTTTTATTAAGAAGAGATCCAAGAGTTATTTTAGTAAAAAATAAGCGAGATAAAAATATAGAGCACATTATGAAATTAGCAAATGAAAAAGGAATTGATGTTATAGAATATAAGGATAGTAAGTATAATTGTATAGCTATAATAAAGGAAAAACCAGAAAAATATAGTGAAATTAGGGTGAAAGAGAATGAATAGCTTTTATTTTATTACAGATTTAGATAGAACGATTATACATTCTAAAAATAAAGGGTATAAATGTGTTGAAACTATAGGTGATAAAGAAATAACATATATGACAAATGAAGGATATGATAAACTTCAAAAATTACTAAATTTAGATAATTTCAAATTTATACCATGTACTATGAGAAATATAAATCAGACTTTAAGAGTTAATTTTATAAGAGAATATAATCCACAAATAATTATTTGTTCTAATGGTGCTCAAATTTATATTAATGGTGAATTAGATAAAAATTGGGATGAAAAAATGAAGGCTATTTGTAATATAGATGACTTAAATAGAGATATTAGTTATTTAAGGCAGTTAAGTGAAAAGTTTAAAGAAGAAATAAAAGTATTAGAAGTAAGAAGTATAGAGAATTTCTATATTACCATAAAGTGTTTAACAGCAGAAGACGCAGAAAAATTTTATGAGAAGATAAAAGAAAGTTTTAAAGAAAACTTAAAAATAATAAAAATAGAAGTGAAAATATTTATAATTAATAAAAATATAGATAAATCATTTGCCGTAGACTATATTATAAAGAAATTTAACATAAAAAATTTAATAACATCAGGCGATAGTGAAGTAGATAAAGAATTCACTAAGAGAGGAATATCAATTCTTCCAAAACATAGTGCATTTAAGCATAATAACTCAATTATAACTAATAAAAATAAAATTGCATCTACTGAAGATATAGTTGAAATTATAGATGAAATTATGCGAAAAAAGATAATATAATGTAATATTTAGCAAAAAGTTGAAAGAGAATTATGAAATAGGTTAAAATTTAAATATAAGCAATTAGTATTTGAAAGTAAAGAGGTTAAAGTTACAGATGGCTGTGAATTTAAAAAATATTACTAGTTATATGTTTAGAACTATATATGAAAGAGAAGATTCATATAGAAGATTTAAGCCATATTTTTATAGATTTATAGGAGTAGAAGATAGTTCTAAATATGATGATTTTATAAAAACTTTAGAAAGCAAATGTGAAGAGGAAAAGGATAAGTGTATTATATTTGACGGATCTATACCATTAACAGGAGAGCTGGAATTAATACAATATATATTTAATGAACTTGCTTCTATGGATGTTTATAGTATGGCATATCAAGATATAACTATTTTTAATGACTTTGAAATTAATCTTAAGTTTCTTAAAGCTTTAGATTATGTTATTCCTATAGCATGTGCTAAGGAAAATTTCTTTAATGATAATGTAAGAAATAATTTTATAACTAAGCTTATTGTATGGAGCTATTCATATGTAAAAGATATAAAGTATGATTCTAATATAAATCCTAAGTGTATTTACTATGGTAATATTCAAAGACATGAAATCTATTTTTTAATTATGCTTTATAAAATGGGATTTGATGTCATTTATATAAATCCATTAAAAGAAGAACTGTGGAATGAAATTGAAACAGAAGGTTTAAGTGAATGTGTAAAAAGTATGGGATTATTGCCTATTGAAACATTTAAGGAAAAAGCTAAACGAGGAAAAATAATTGAGTGTTTTGAAACTATCACTAAACAAATTCAAAGTGATATAGAAGAACAGTTGTTTTCAAACACTGGAATGTATAAACCTTGGCAATTTAGAAAAGGATATACCAATAGTGTATTGTTAGATACTATATTAGAAGATATTTATATATATTGGAATGAGCCTTGCAAGTTAAGAAGTGGCTTTAAGGTTGAAGGTAATAATGTTAGAGTACCTTGCTTTTTTAAGAAAATAGATGGCATGTATAATGATGAATTTGAATATCAAAAGTTAGTAAAATATTGTGTATCATCTCAAAACACTTTAGTTTTTAATAAAAAGTATTTTTCCGAAGATATAAAATTTACAGATGATATGTACAGTCTTATGTTTTGTCAATTAAGCGATGGTTCTTTTGATATAGAAGAGATTAAAAAACTACCTATATATAAGTTTTCAAAATATAGCGAAGATATTCAAAATTTTTTACTTAAAAAATTTAATGAAACTATAAGTAGAAAAGATTTATTTGTAAATGTGCTTAATAAAGAAGAAGTATTAAGACTTTTAGTATTAGTGTTAGGTATAAATGAAAATATAGTTAGAATGATAGATAATTTTGATTTTACAGGGCAGATACCTAAAATAGTAATTTATCTTGAGGATGAAAATGTACTAGCAGAATCAATGCAAATGCTCTTAGGATATTTACATACAGTAGGAATTGATATAGTTATATTTAATCCATCAGGATTGTTTAATATAAATAATGTTATAAAAGAAACAGCTTTAAATAATTTTAGACTACAAGTTATGAAGTATGATTCGAAATACAATAATTTGATGAATCTGAAACAAGGAGTTTTTTCAAGGTTTTTAAAAAAATAATGAATTAGGTTAAATAAGAAATATAGTAGAATTTAATAAAATTAATAAATTGAAAGATTTCTGAAAATAATTTTTAAAGTAGATATATAACTATTTTTAAAGTTATAGGAGAAAATTTAAAAGATAAAGGATAAGGGTGATATAGAATGATGAATGATGAAAAAAAGGTGTTTGGAGAAAAATTCGGTGATGATAATATTCAAAATGTTGATTTTGAAAATATAAATAATAATTATGAAGGGTTTAATAACTCACAAATGGGGTATCAAGGGCAACAAGGAGGATATCAAAATCCGCAGATGGGATATCAAGGGCAACAAGGAGGATACCAAAATCCACAAATGGGGTATCAAGGGCAACAAGGAGGATGCCAAAATCCGCAAATGAGTTACCAAGGACAACAAGGAGAATACCAAAATCAACAAATGGGATATCAAGGACAACAATATGGTTATCAAAATCCACAAACAATGCAATTTCAAGGACAAGGAATGATGGAGCAAAATAATATGCAGACTCAAGAACAAGTAGATTTTGCTAATATATCTGAGTATAAGCAAAGGCTAAGAGGAATGAAAGAGGTTCAGGATCTTACTAATGAAGTAGAAATTCAAAATCCAAACTCAATAATAATGTTTGGGCAAAATGCAAGTGAAAATATATCTAAGGTTTCAGATGAACTGTTAAACTCAATGAAGGCTGTAAAATCAGAAGAAGCAAGTGAAATGCTGATAAATCTAACTAAAATAATGGATAAATTTGATGTAAAAGAACTTAAGGATAATGAAAAACCTTCAGTATTATCAAAGTTTATTAAAGGAATGGGTAATAGTGTTGCTAAGTTATTCCAAAAATATGATACTATGGGGTATGAAGTAGAAAAGGTATATGTATTACTAAAGAAATATGAAAATGATATCAGAGAATCAAATGCAAATTTAAAGAAGTTATATGATGCCAATCTTCATTTTTATCAACTATTAGAAAAATATATAGTTGCAGGGGAGTTAGCTATAGAAGAAATTGAGGGATATATAAATCAATTATCAATGGATAACTCAATGAATCCAGAGGAAAAGCAAATGTTAACTCAAAAACTTCAAATAAGTAAAGATATGTTAGAGCAACGTGTATATGACCTTCAAATAGCAGAAAATGTTGCTATTCAAGCAGCTCCGATGATTCAAACTATACAAATGTCAAACTTTAATTTAATGAGAAAGATTAATTCATCATTTATAGTTACATTACCTATATTTAAGCAATGCTTAGCTCAAGCTGTTATTTTAAAGAGACAAGAAATACAAGCTAAATCAATTAAACAACTAGATGATAAGACAAATGAACTTATTATGAGAAATGCTCAAAATACAGCTAGACAATCAGTAGAAATAGCAAAAATGGCTTCAGGTAGTTCTGTAGCTATATCAACTTTAGAAAAGTCCTTTGAAACAATAATGAAAGGAATTGAAGAAACAAAGGCTATTCAAGAAGCTAATAAGGCACAAAGAGTAGAAAATTCTGCTAAGCTTGAAAGAATTAAATATAGTATGAAGAAGAATATAGCTAAATCATAAATTTTAAAAGTAGTTTATCTTGAAAAGTTAAAACAAAATTTAATAGAGATATATTAAGAAAATAAGAAATTAAGAATTGAAAATTAAAATTAAATTTTCAATTCTTAAATTTAAATTAGAGAAAAATAAAAATGAAAAAGTTATATAAAAGTGAAATAAAAATCAAAAAGTGGACATACTTAAAAAAAGAAGTAGAAATAAAATTTATTTTGCACCACAAAAAGTGTTGATTAACAGTTTATTAAGTGGTATAATTTATCACATAAGGTAATTAAAAATACATTTAAAAGCGTTAGGGGGAACACAAATGGGAATTAATTTAGGTTCTATGATGGGAAATATGAATGCAACATCTAATAATGGTGTTAATGCATTAAATTTAAAGAAAAATGATGTTTTAAATTTAACAAAAAGAAATCCAGGTCTTAAAAAAGTAATTTTAGGTGCTGGATGGGATGTGGCAACTATTGGTCAAGAGTTTGATTTAGACATAGCGGCATTTTTATTAAATGCCAACGGTAAGGTTCAAAATATTCCTGCGGATGTAATTTTCTTTAACAATATGAGTGGACAAGGAATTTACTTAGAAGGTGATAATAGAACTGGTGCTGGTGAAGGTGATGATGAAAGAATAAGAATAGATTTAGAAGCTATTCCATCTTATGTTGAAAAAATAGTCTTTGTAGTTACTATTCATGAAGCTCAAGCAAAGAGACAAACTTTTGGAATGGTTGAAAATTCATATGTTAGAATATTAGATGAAAAAAATAACGAAAAAGAAATTTGTAGATTTAACTTAAAAGAAAATGGTTCTACTGTTACTTCAGTAATTTTTGCAGAACTATTTAAGGAATTTAATGAATGGCAATTTAAAGCTATCGGAGAAGGAAAGATTGCCGATTTAAATGGAATTTTAGGGTTATACATGTAATTTAGGTAATAAATTTTTATGAAAAAAGAGTTGGAGGGAAAAATATGGTTGGAGTTTTAAATTTACAAAAAAATGATATCTTAGATTTAACTAAAGCAGAACCAGGATTACAACATGTTATGTTAGGTGCTGGTTGGGATGTAGCTAAAAAAGGGTTATTTGGATTTGGGCCAGATTATGATTTAGATTTAATTGCATTATTATTAGATAGTAATGATAAACTTTTAAGAAATGGTGTTGTTTATTTTGGAGCACAAAAAGGTGAAGGAATATATCTACATGGAGATAATAGAACAGGTGCTGGTGATGGAGATGATGAAAAAATATCTGTAGATTTAAATAGATTACCTGCAAATTGTAATAAAGTAGTTTTTGCACTGAATATATATGATGCAGTAGCAAGAAAGCAAAATTTTTCAAAGGTAAAGAATGCATATGTTAGATTATTAAATGAAGATAAGGGAAACAAGGAAATTTGTAGATATAATCTATCAGAAGATGGCGGAGATAATACAGCATTGCTTTTTGCTGAATTAGAAAAAAATAATGGAAGTTGGCAATTTAAAGCTAAGGGAGAATTATTACATGCAACAGTTACTTCATTAGCAAATATGTACAAATAGAGGTGTTAAATATGGGAATTAACTTAGGAACTGGATTTGGAAACTTAAATGGAAATACTAATAACACAAATCAAACATCAGGTATGATTTTAAATTTAAATAAAAATGATATCTTAGACTTAACAAAGAAAAATCCAGGTTTAAGAAATGTAAAGCTTGGAGCAGGTTGGGATATATCAACTAATGGTTCAGATTTTGATTTAGACATAGCAGCATTTTTATTAGATAGAAATAATAAATTTAATGATGTTTCAAATGTAATATTTTTCAATAATAAACAAGGGCAAGGAATTGCATTAGGTGGAGATAATAGAACTGGTGCTGGAGATGGTGATGATGAAACTATAGAAATAAATCTTCAAAATATAAATCCTAGTATAGAAAA
Source organism: Clostridium celatum (assembly GCF_021412605.1). Taxonomy (NCBI): domain Bacteria; kingdom Bacillati; phylum Bacillota; class Clostridia; order Eubacteriales; family Clostridiaceae; genus Clostridium; species Clostridium celatum. The sequence goes on along the minus strand of NZ_JAJKGM010000042.1, from coordinate 9,398 downwards.
AATAGTATTTGTTGTTACAATTCATAATGCAATGCAAAAAAGACAAACTTTTGGTATGATAAATAATTCATATGTTAGATTAGTTGATTTAGATCAAAACGGAAAAGAATTATGTAGATTTAATTTAAAAGAAAATGGATCTACAGCAACTTCAGTAATCTTTGCTGAGTTATATAGAGATGGTCAAGACTGGCAATTTAAGGCTGTTGGAGAAGGAAAGATTGCAGATTTAAATGGAGTATTGGCACTTTATATGTAGTTAAGAAGATTAACTTAGAAACCAAAGAAAAAAAGTCGGCTTAGGCCGACTTTAAAATATATTTAGCTAAAAAGTATAAGCATTAGCTAAATATCATAGTTATTAATATAATTTGTTTTGTTAAAAAAATTTAACAATAAAAATTTTTTAAAAATGAATAATAGATGATAATATATTTATTATAGCATATTGTTATTATTTATAAATTAAAAAGAAGAAAAGGAGTGGATATAATGATAAAGGGTCTTAATAAAGAACAAGTAGAAAAGAGTAGACAGCTTTATGGTGATAATGTTATTCATGAAGCAGAAGCTGAAACGTTTTGGGACAAGTTTAAAGGTGCTTTTGATGATCCAATGATTAAATTGCTTTTAGCAATTGCTGCTATAATGGCTGTTATGGCATGTATGGGATATGCAGAGTTTGGAGAATTAATTGGTATAGCAATTTCTGTATTACTTGTAACTGGAATTTCAGCAAAAACAGAAATTGCAAGTGATAATGAATACAGAAAACTAAAGGATTCTACTAAGAAAGATGTATGTAAGGTACATAGAGATGGAAAAGTAGTCGAAATAGAAGTAAATGAATTAGTTGTAGGAGATATGGTAATTCTTCAAAGTGGAGATAAGATTCCAGCAGATGGATATCTTTATGAAGGTGATTTAAGAGTAGATAACTCAGCACTTAATGGTGAAGCGGAAGAATGCAAAAAAATTGCAGTAGATGATCCTAAGGCTTACAAAGAGGTTGCTATGACTGCTGATGTAACAGGAGATACTTTTGTAGATTCACACTCTTTATTTAGAGGGGCAGTAGTATTTAATGGCGAAGGTGTTATGGAAGTTACTAAGGTTGGGATGAAAACTATGATGGGAGCTATGGCAGAGGACATGGCTGATGATGAAGTAGAAAGCCCATTAAAAGTTAAGCTTACTAAACTTGCAGAGCAAATTTCTATGTTTGGATATATTGGTTCAGTTGTTATTGCATTAGCATTACTTGGTCATAAGGTAATAGTTGCAGGTGGATTTTCTGATTACTTTGCAAGTGGTGGAGTATTAATATTTAAAGATGTATTAGAAGCCATAATGCTTGCTGTTGTTATTGTAGTTATGGCAGTTCCAGAGGGGTTACCTCTTATGATTGCTATTGTTCTTATGAGAAATACATCTAAGATGTTACAAAATAATGTACTTGTTAGAAAGCCAATAGGTATTGAGACAGCAGGTTCATTAAATATTTTATTCTCAGATAAAACAGGGACAATTACTAAAGGTCAATTAGAAGTTGTTGAATTCTTTGATGGTAACTTAAAAGATACTTATAAAGATGGATCAAAAGTAAAAGATATGATGAAGCTTTGTATTGGTAAAAATACAGGTGCCATGTTTGATGCAGAAGGTAGAGTTATAGGGGGAAATGCTACTGATAAAGCATTACTTAATTTCTTAACTCAAAGAGAAATGGAAAAATTGACTAATTTAGAAGTTGAAAAATCGCAAGGATTTAATTCAGCTAATAAATATTCAGCAAGTCAATTAAATGGAAGAACTGTATATAAAGGTGCTCCAGAAAGATTACTTGCTAAAGCTACAAAAATGTTAGATGAAAATGGAAATGTAGTTGCTATTAATAAAGACAAGATTAATGCTAAAATCGATGAATTAGCTGTAAGAGCAATGAGAGTTTTATCATTTGCTTATAGTGAAAGCAAGTTAGTAGAAGACAAGCTTCCAGAAGATTTAGTAATAGTAGGTTTTGTAGGTATTCGTGATGATGTAAGAGTAGAAGCAAAACAAGCTATCGAAGAAGTTCAAAATGCTGGTGTACAAGTTGTAATGATTACTGGAGATAGAAAAGAAACTGCAGTAGCTATTGCAAAAGAAGCAGGATTGTTAAGAGCTAACACTGATGTTGCTTTAACATCAGAAGAATTAAATAAGATGTCAGATGAAGAAGTAAAAGCTATTATACCTAATTTAAGAGTAATTGCAAGAGCATTACCAACTGATAAATCAAGAATGGTAAGACTGGCTCAAGAGCTAAATCTTGTTTGTGGTATGACAGGTGATGGTGTTAATGATGCTCCTGCATTAAAGAGAGCTGATGTTGGATTTGCAATGGGAAGTGGTACTGATGTAGCAAAAGAAGCTGGATCAATAGTAATATTAGATGATAACTTTAAATCTATTGAAAATGCTATTTTATATGGAAGAACAATTTATAATAATATATTAAAATTTATTAAATTCCAATTAACTATAAATGTTGCAGCAGTTGCAGTTTGTGCTATTTCACCATTCTTCGGAATTGAAGAACCGCTTAAAATTACTCATATACTTTGGATTAACTTAGTTATGGATGGGCTTGGTGCATTAGCTTTAGGTTCAGAACCTGCTCTTAAAACGTATATGAAAGAAGCACCTAAATCAAGAACTCAAAGCATAGTTTCACGCACAATGATGAATCAAATAGTCTTTGCAGGTATTTGGGTAACTATATTAAGTTTCTTATTCTTAAAGCTTCCATTCTTTACAGAAATGTTTACAAATACAGAGGAGCATATGACTGCATATTTCTCAATGTTTGTTCTTTGTGCAGTATTTAATGGATTTAATGTAAGAAGCACAAGCACAAATATATTTGAACATATAAATGAAAATATGAGTTTCTTAAAAGTTATGGGAATTATAGTAGTAGTTCAAGTTGTGTTAACAGTTATTGGTGGAGAAGTGTTTAGTTGTACACCAATTACTCCAAGTCATTGGCTTGTTATAATACTTATGGCACTTACAATTATTCCAGTTGATATGATAAGAAAAGTAATATTTAATAGTATAAAAAAAGAAAATGTCAAGGAACAAGTAGTAGAAGCTGCTTAATTATTAAGACAGGGTATTTTTACAGTTTAGTAAAAATACTCTGTCTGTTTTTGTTAATATATTTTAGGTAAGGAAATTTATAATGTTATATATTTTATAAAGAAATATTATAATAAAAATAATTTTTATACAATTAATTCAAAGAATGATAATTTAAATACTTTGAAATATTAAATAAAAGTAATATAATAAAGATGACTTTAATATAATAATATGTCAAAACTTGGGGGTAAAATATGACGAAAAATAAAGAACATTCAATTTCAAACTGTGAATATTTAAATATGATGTTTGATAATGTTAGAATAATTGACCCTATTGAAAAAATAATTATAAAAGAAAATAATGAAAATCAAGATTTAAATAAAAATTGCTTTAATATATGGAATAGAAAAAATCAATGTAAGAATTGTATTTCAATTAGAGCTTATAATGAAAATAATAGCTTTATAAAAATAGAATTTGATGGTGAAAAAATATACTGGGTTATGGCAATGCCTATTAAAATAGATAATAATAGCTATGTAATTGAAACAGTTAAGGATATTACAGATTGTAATATAATAGTCAATGAAAAAGAAAAAACAGCAGAAGAAATAAGTTTTGAAATTAATAAGATGAATAAGTTAATAGTCACAGATGATCTTACTCAATGTTTTAATAGAAGATATATAAAAGAGAGATTGCCAATTGATATGAGATTAGCTAAAAGAAATAAAAGTAATTTATCTATAGCAATACTTGATATTGATTATTTTAAATTAATTAATGATAACTATGGTCATTTAGTAGGAGATTATATTTTGAAAGAAATAGTAAATTTAATTAATAATAATATAAGAGTAGATTTAGATTGGATTGCTAGATATGGTGGAGAGGAATTTTTATTAGTATTTAATAATACATCTAAAGAAACTGCTGTAAAATTGGCTAATAGAATAAGAAATATTATCAGTGATAACATATTTAAATATGATGAAAATGAAATTAAAATCACTGTTAGCGTGGGGATAGCAACAATGGAGGAAGAAATAGAATCAATGGAAAAATTTATTGATATAGCAGATAAAAACTTATATAATGCAAAGAAAAATGGAAGGAATTTAGTTGTTTAATAATAAAAAATCAATTATTAAAATAGTAGGTAATATTTTTAATTAACCATAAGTTTTAATAATTGATTTTTTTTATATTAAATTTTAATAGGATGTATTATAGGTATTAAACTAAACTTTCCCATTCTTCATAAAGTTCAGAAATTAAATTTTCTAAAGATTTAATTTCTGAGTTAACTCTTTGACTTTCACTAGGATTAGAATAAACTTCTTCTAAACAAAGTTGCTCTTGAAGAGCTGTTAGTTCATTTTCTTTATCAGAAATAGTTTTTTCTAAGTTTTTAAGTTTTAGTTGCATAGCTTTAGCTTCTTTTTCAGCTTCACGTTTCTTTTTCTTTTCATCCTTAAGTTGAGTCTTAGTTTTGCCACCAGCTAATTCTTCATAGTCTTCAAATCTACTAGGATTAAGTTTTTTTTCTACATAATAGCTATAATTACCAAGATATTCAGTTACACCATCTTCTTTAAGCTCAAATATACGTCCTATAACTTTATTTAAGAAATATCTATCATGTGATATAACCATTAAAGTACCATCATACTCTAAAATAGCATCTTCTAATGCTTCTCTTGATATAATATCAAGATGGTTAGTAGGTTCATCTAAAAGTAAAAGATTAGATTTAGAAAGCATAAGCTTTAATAAATTAATTCTACATTTTTCTCCACCACTTAAAGTGTTTATAACCTTAAATACATCATCACCAGTAAATAAGAATGAAGCTAAGGCACCTCTAAGTTTTGACGTTGTCATGTCAGGGAAGTTATCCCAAACTTCATCAAGTATAGTTTTATCTAAATTTAAGTTTGATTGTTCTTGATCATAGTATCCTACATTTACATTTGTTCCTAAAACTTTAACTCCAGAATCAGCTTCTACTTTATCCATAATAATTTTAAATAAAGTAGTTTTACCACGACCATTTTCTCCTATTAAAGCAACTTTTTCTCCACGTTTTAAGTCCATAGCTAAGTTACTAAATAAGGTTTTATCACCATAAGATTTAGACATGTTTTCTATATGAAGAACATCATATCCACTTTTTATGGATGCTTCAAATTTAATTTTAGAAGCTTCTTTTTCATGAGTAGGAGCTTCTATTTTTTCCATTTTATCAAGAGCTTTTTCCCTACTTTCAGCAGCTCTAATACTTTTTTCTCTATTAAAAGAACGGAATTTTTCAATTATAGCTTCTTGTCTTTTAATTTCCGCTTGTTGTAAATTGAAAGCCTTAAGTTTTGCTTCATAATTTTTCTTTCTAAGATCTATAAATTTTGTATAAGGAACATTATAACATTCAACTTTACCACCAATTACTTCAAAGGTATTGTTAGTTACTGAATCAAGGAAAAATCTATCATGAGATATTACAAGAACAGTACCTTTATAGTTTTTCATATAATCTTCAAGCCAAGCTATAGCCTCTAAATCTAAGTGGTTAGTAGGCTCGTCTAAAAGTATAATATCAGGCTTACGTAATAAAAGTTTACATAAAGCTATTCTTGTTTTTTGTCCACCACTTAAAGTATTTATTTCTTTATAAAAATCATCTTCTAAAAATCCTAGACCTTTTAAAACTCTTGAAATTTCACCTTTATATACATATCCACCTTTATGTGAATATAAATCTTGAAGTGTTGTATAATCTTTTATAAGTTTATCATGATAAGCAGCATTATTTTCATCATAAGGCTCATTCATTTTTATTTCTAAATTAGATAATCTATCTTCTATATTTAAAAGTTCTTCAAATACAGAAAGTGTTTCTTCATATATATTTTTATTAGAATCTAATTCAAGGTTTTGAGATAAATAACCTAGAGTTTTATTTTTATCAATAAATATCTCACCAGAATCTTGAGATATTTCTTTAGTAATTATTTTAAAAAGAGTAGATTTACCTTCTCCATTTGCACCTATAATACCAACTTTATCACCTTCGTTTATTGAGAAGGTAACATCTTTTAATACATCACGTATTCCATAACTTTTACATATATCTTTACAGCTTAATATAATCATAAATTTCCTCCATTGTTGAAGTTGCATAAGTGAAATTGTAAATTTTCTATAATAATTATACTATTATAATAAAAGCATATCAAACTTTAAAAGCTCTATATTAAAATTAAAAAATACACTACAAACATTATGTTAATAAAAAAAATAAGAGTTAAGGAATAAAGTTATTTTTAGAAATAACCTTTAATGCTTAACTCTTTATTATTAAAAAATATATATTTATACTAAAAATCATACTAGTCATTTTTATTAATAATTAAATTTTATATTAAATCTTCAACAAATAAATATCCTAGAGGTGGTTTATCATTGAATAAACCAATTATATAAATTGTATAAAATTTATTACCATCTAAAGTAAGATTTTTAATATACTTTGCAGTGACTTCAGAAGATCCTAAAAGCACTTCAAAATTATAAATTCCTGATGAAACTTGATAATAGCCTGTAGTTTCTAAATATTCAGCTCCGTTAAATAAGACCGTTCCGTTAGGAAGTGATAATGAAAGTAAAGGAGCATTAGGAGATAAATTTATAAATCTAAGGAATGCAAGAGTTTTTATTACTGGAACATTATCATCTTTCAATTTAAAAAGAAATAAATTATTAGATAAAGTAACAATTGAAATTGTATAATTTGCATTAGGTACTAAATCTACATTTTGAGTTAAAATTGGAGTATCATAAGTTCCAGCTTTATAAATTTGAAATTCATATTCACCAGGTGTTAATAAAGTATAGTTGGAAATTTTTCCAAATGCTAAATTACTAACTATTAATGATCCATTTACATATAAATCAATATTTGGAGCTTTAGCTACAGCATGTAGTATTCGAATGTTTGAATTAACTCTAGGTAAAGAACTTAAAAAATCATTCATTAAACTCACCTACTTTTTACAATTTAATAAAGAAATTTTAATTATTTTCTTTATTAATAATTTGGCTATAGGATAAGGGATTCTATATGCTTTCATTGTTGCTAAAATTCCAGAATAATTTTTTTCAACAATTGCAAAAATATCATCAATTTCTTTTTCAGTGCAAGTATCTTTTCTTACATCAGAATCAAAATCTAATGATATATCAAAATTCTTTAATATATCTAATGGATTAACTAAATTATCTAAATAATCATCACTTAATCTGGATTCATTGTATGAATATAAAAAATCATCATCTTCATCAGGATACTCAAGGTCAAATGTATTATTTTGAGTAGTATTTATATTTTTTTTATCACTAGTAGTATTAGTAGGAGAAATTGGTGTAGTTTGTTCTAGTGTTGGAATATTTTTAGGATATGGTGTTAATGGTGAAGTTTCAATTATTGGTGTATTAGTTATTGGCATAGGTTGTGGACTTAGATTTAATGTCGGAAAATTAAAAGAAAGTGTACCAAAGGTTTTAGTCATAGAAATCTCCTCAAGGTTATAGTTTAAAGGAAAACTATTATTTATTGCTAAAGGATTTTCTATATTTAAAGGAATAAAGTTTAAATCATTGTCATTGTTTATTTTATTTTTATTAGATGCCATTATTAACCTCCAAATAATAATCTATTAATAATATATGACTTTTAGGCACATAGGTTACTTTATAGAATATGACTATAAGTAAGATGATATGACTATAAGGTATATTAATCACATTAAATATACTAAAGGAATAAATTATAGTGGAGGGGATTTTTTATGCATAAGGAAAATATGGAAGATTTAAGAAAACTATTTATAGGGTTGGATAAAAAGGTTATTGTAAATGGAAAAGGAAGAATTGTTCCTATAAATTTTGATAATGCAGCGACCACTCCACCTTTTAAAAGGGTTTTAAAAAAAGTCTTGGAAACTAGTGAGTATTATGGATCAATTGCAAGAGGAGATGGGCAAAAATCACAATATTGTAGTGATCTATATGAAGAATGTAGGAATTATGTTTTAAAATATTTTAATGCACCAGTAGAAAAATATACAGCTATATTTGTAAGTAATACTACAGATGGATTAAACAAGTTATCTAATATATTAATTGAAAAAAGTGATGATATAGTAATTACAACAAGGATGGAACATCACTCTAATGATTTACCTTGGAGAAACAAATGTAATTTAAAGTACGTTGAAACTGATGAAAAAGGTAGAGTGAAAATGGATGAACTTGAAGAGCTTTTAAATAAATATAATGGACAAGTTAAATTAGTTACTGTTACAGGAGCTTCTAACGTTACTGGATATATTAATGATATAAAAAAAATAGCTAAGTTGACTCATAGATGTGGTGGAAAAATAATAGTAGATGGTGCGCAATTAGTTCCACATAAAAAAGTCTCTATGATAAGTGACGATTGTGAAGAAAATATTGATTTTTTAGTATATTCAGCTCATAAAATATATGCACCATTTGGAAGTGGAGCGATAGTTGGACTAAAGGATAGTTTTAATAAGTTAGAGCCTGATATAAAAGGAGGAGGTACAGTTCAAATTGTATTAGATAATCATTTGTTATGGTTAGATACTCCTGAAAAAAATGAGGCAGGAACACCAAATCTTTTTGGGGCAATAGCTATGGTAGAAGCTATGAAGGAAGTTGAAAAAATAGGATTTAAAACAATTGAGAGTAATGAAAAAGAAATATTAGAGTATTTAATAAAGGGTCTTAAAGAATTTAATAAGGTTATTCTTTATGGAGATAATGATAATATAGATGATAGGCTTGGTATTATAGTATTTAATATAGAGGGTATGGGATATGAGGAAGTTGGAGAAAGGCTTGCAGAAATAAGAGCTATAGCTGTAAGGCAAGGGGGATTTTGTTCACATCCATATACAAGAAGAGTACTTGGTATAAAAACAAATGATTTACAACAATATATTAGTAAAAATGGTATTCCAGGAATGGTTAGAGTAAGTCTAGGTATTTATAATACAAAAAAAGAAGTAGATATATTTCTAGAAACTATAGAGTATATGTGCAGGAGATATTTAATAAGATTTAAAAATTGAAGATATGAGGTTAAATATAAAAATAAATGGAATATGGAGGGAGAGTAGATAGATTTGTGTAAAAAACAAATCTATCTACTCTTTTTTGTATGATTAGTTGGTAGATTTGGAATA
>NZ_JAJKGM010000041.1:0-27961 GCF_021412605.1 Clostridium celatum | reverse complement strand
ATTAATATATTTTAAATTATATTACATATTTGTATAAAATTAAAGACTACTGACACTTTGTCAGCAGTCTGAAAAAAGAATCTTAGATTAAATCTAAGATTCTTTTTTTTAAATAAAGCTATAATTTGAATTATTCAAATATAAATGCAAATAGTTATTAAAAGATAATTGTATTTACTAAAGTATAATAAATAAAAGAATTTAAGTATGAGATATAATTTTACCTAAATCTTTTAAATCATAGCCACCAATGCCAAGTAATTCATTTTTGAATTTTTCAGATTGAATAATTGAAATAATTGTTTTATATATAGGGTTATTTAAATCATTTTCTTTTATTATTAAATCATATCTTTCTGTTTGAACTGGAATAAAATCTATATTCTCTACCTGCATAGAAGCCTTTTTATTACCGATTCCAACATTGGCATCCCCTCTGGCAACTTTACTTGCAACAGCTAAATGAGATGTTTCTTCGTTATAATATCCATTTATATTATCTGAATTTATTTTTAATAATCTAAGTTTTTCATCAAGTAATACTCTAACTCCACTTCCTTTTTCTCTATTCACAAATTTTACATTTTTATTAAGTAAATCTTCAAAAGAGCTTATATTTAGAGGGTTTCCTTTAGTTACATAAAAGCCTTGTAATCTATAAGCTAAATTTATAATTACACAAGGAATACCTGGAAGAAGTCTTTTAACATAATTAATGTTATAATCATCATTATCTCCATCCCAAAGATGGCAAGAAGCAATAGATACTTTGTTATTATATAAATCATATAAACCGTTATAACTACCTTTATAAGAACGAAGTACATTTAAATCAGGTATAACTTCTTCTATGTATCTAGCTAATATATCTAATATAATATCTTGGCCAGCAATAATTAGATCGGTATGAGATTTATTGTTTAGTGAAATATTATTATTATCATTTGAAAAACTATATGTAGAAATATCATTTTTGTAAGCGTTGGATAGTTTTATATTATTTTTCTGCGAATTAATATAGTCTTCAACGTCATGCTTATCTATTCTAATTTTTTTGCCTATTTTATAACTAGGTATTTCACCACGTTTTATAAGCTCATAAACAGTGTTTTTTGTTATTTTTAATAATTCTGCAACTTCTAACGGTGTTAAAGAAGATTCTAAGTTCATATTATCCCTCCTATTAGAATAATTTTAACATTATTTATAAATTAATTCTAGAATGTAAAGTGCTATATTGCTAATAAGAATATATTATGGTAACATTTAATATGTATTAAACGTGACAAAACATTATAAAACGTAACAAAAAATGATTAAAAGGAGAAGGTGGAATGAAAAAAAGATTTAAAGTGTTAAGTTTATTATTAGGATGTAGTTTGTTTTTAGTTGGATGTGGAAATAAAAATACCAATGAAAATACAACTGTAGATGACAGTAAAAATAAAAGTGTAGAGTTGAATATTTCTGCTGCAGCTAGTTTAAAGGAAGTAATGGCAGAACTTGAAACAGAGTATAATAAAGTTAATGAAAATGTAAAATTAGTAGTTAATTATGGATCATCAGGATCTCTTCAACAACAAATAGAACAAGGAGCACCTTGTGATTTATTTATTTCAGCAGGACAAACACAAATGAATAATTTAAAGAATGAAAATTTACTTTTAGATGAAACTACTAAAGATTTAGTAGAAAATGAATTAGTTTTAGTTAAAGCAGAAGGTATAGAAATTGAAAATTTTGATGACTTAAATAGTGATAAGATTAATAAAATTGCAGTAGGAGAGCCAAGTAGTGTTCCAGCAGGTAAATATGCTGATGAAGTATTAGTCAATACAGGAATTAAAGAAAAAATTGCTGACAAACTAGTATTTGCAAAAGATGTTAAAGAAGTATTAGCTTGGGTTGCATCAGGAAATGCAGATGTTGGCTTTGTATATTTAAGTGATGCTTTAAGTAGTGATAAAGTCACTATAGTAGAAAATGTTCAGGTAAATGAGCATACTCCAATTACTTATCCAGTTTCTGTTATAAAAGATTCTAAAAATATAGATGAAGCAAAAGCATTTGAGGATTTCTTATTTAGCAGTACAGCACAAGATATATTTGAAAAGTATGGATATAAAGGACTTTAAGGTTAAAAAATATATTAATAAAATTTAAAGGCATAAGGAGTATATTAAGGTATACTAAATAAGTGTATTTTAATATATTCCTATTAATTATATAAAGTTTAATAAGAAAGAAAAGGTAGATTATATGGATTTTTCACCATTATGGATATCGTTAAAAACAGCATTTGTTGCTACAGTTATTACATTTATAATAGGCATAGTTATATCTTATAAGATGGCAAATTATAGGGGGAAAGGAAGAGGGATAATAGATGGAATATTTACCCTTCCACTTATATTACCCCCAACAGTTGTAGGATTTTTTTTATTGCTTATATGTGGGAAAAATGGCGTTATAGGAAAAATAATAATGAGTTTTGATAAAAATATTATATTTACATGGAGTGCAACTGTTATTGCTGCAACAGTAGTTTCTTTTCCTATGATGTATAGGACATGTCGTTCTGCTTTTGAGCAAATAGATAAAAATATGATATTAGCAGCAAGAACCTTAGGATTAAGTGAAAGCAAGATATTTTTTAAAATTGCAATTCCGTTAGCTTGGCCAGGAATAATTGGAGGATTAGTTTTAAGTTTTGCAAGAGCACTTGGGGAATTTGGAGCAACATTAATGATAGCAGGAAATATACCAGGAAAAACTCAAACAATGCCTGTAGCGATATTTTTTGCTGTTGAGGGTGGAGATATGAATAAAGCTTTATTATGGGTACTAATAATAGTTGCCATATCTTTTATAATGATATTTTTACTAAATTTTTGGAGTGATAAACAACAAAAGCTTATAGGTAATAGGAGAAAATAATATGAGTTTATATATAGATATTAATAAGAATTTATCCTCTTTTAAACTAGATGTTTTTATGGAGGGAAATGGAGAAATAATAGGGTTTTTAGGGGCATCTGGCTCAGGAAAAAGTATGACATTAAAATGTATTGCAGGATTAGAAAAGCCAAGCTCTGGAAAAATAATAATAAATGATAAGGTTTTGTATGATAGTGAAAAGGGGATAAATATAAAAACCCAAGAAAGAAAAGTAGGATTTTTATTTCAAAATTATGCTTTATTTCCTCATATGACTATTAAGGAAAATATAGAAATTGGTTTGGGAAGTATAGATAAAAAAGAAAAGAGTAGATTATCTGCTACATATATTAAGAAGTTTAATTTAGAGGGATTGGAAAAAAGATATCCATGGCAGTTATCAGGAGGACAACAGCAAAGAGTTGCGTTAGCTAGAGCACTTATAACTTCACCAGAAATATTGTTATTAGATGAACCATTTTCTGCTTTAGATAATTATTTAAGAACTAATATGGAAAGAGAATTAGTGGAACTTTTAAAAGATTTTAAAGGAACAGTTATTTTTGTAACTCATGATATAGAGGAAGCATTTAGAGTTAGTGATAAAATTATTGTTTTTGATAATGGAAAAGCAAATAATATTAGAAATAAAAATCAGTTATTTGAAACACCAAGTTCATTGGCTGAAGCGAAGCTCACAGGGTGTAAAAATATAAGTAAAGCTAAAAAGATAGATAGTAAAACTATATTTGCAGAGGAGTGGGGTGTTAAATTAAATACTTTAAATGAGTTAGATAAAGAAGTGAATTATATTGCAATAAGATCACATAATATAAAATTATATACTGAAGATAGGAATATAAATGGATTTGAAAATATATTAGCAAAAGAAGATTATCAAAAGTCACAAAATGTTATAGATGTAAGAATAGAAAATATTATAGAGAACCCTTTTAATTACACAATATATGTTAAGGCGATAAATGGCAATTGTGATAAATTAATTAACTATACAATAAATAAAGAAGAGATGAAATTTAAAATTAATGATATAATAAAAATTGTACTGGAGAGTGAATATTTATTTTGTTTTTAATTTTAGTTTCCGTATGGGTAAACACCTTAGGAAAATACTCCTAAGGTGTTTTTGAATTTTAAATATTGTTGTACAAATTATAGGGGGATGGAATGTATAAAAATATTATTTTTGATTTAGGAAATGTAGTTTTAAATTATAATCCAGAGGAATATTTAATAAAAAAAATAAATGACAAGAATAAAGTAGAAATTGCATTAAATAATATTTTTAAAAGTAATGAATGGAAAATGCTAGATAGAGGTATAATTACTGAAGAAGAAGCAAAAAGAGTAATAAAGAACAGGGTAATAGATAATTCAGAAATAATTGATTTAGCTTTTGAAAATTGGTATGATATGTTAAGACCTATAGAGGAAACAATAGAGTTAATAAATAAATTAAAGAAAAATGGTTATAAGATTTATTATTTATCTAATTTTCATAGTAAAGCTTTTGAAGAGGTTACTAATAAAAATAAAGTTTTTGAAGAGTTTTATGGTGGCATAGTGTCTTTTAAAGAGAAATTATTAAAGCCAGAAAAAGAAATATATATGAAACTTTTAGAAGAATATAATCTGAATCCTGAAGAATGTATATTTATAGATGATATGTTAATAAATATTGAAGGTGCTAAAGCGGTTAATATAAAAGGAATACAATTTATAAGTACAAAAGATTTGATATATAAACTAAGAGAATGTGGGGTTGAAATATGAGTATAGTATTAGAAGCTTGTGTAGGTTGTTATGAAGATGCAAAAAAGGCAGTAGAAAGAGGAGCAAATAGAATAGAACTTTGTGATAACTTAAAAGAGGGGGGGACTACACCTTCTTATGGAACGATAAATTTAGCGTGTAAGAATTTTGATATACCTGTTGCAGTTATAATTAGACCAAGAGGTGGAAATTTTGTTTATAGCGATGATGAATTTGAAATAATGAAAAAAGATATAGAAATCTGTAGGGAACTTGGTGCTTATGCTGTTGTTTTTGGAATATTAACTAAGGATAATAAAATTGATATTGAAAGAAATAGAGAACTTATTAATTTATCAAAAGGACTTAAAGTAACTTTCCATATGGCTTTTGATGAAATAGAAAATAAGGTAGAAGCTATTGAAACTCTTATTGATTTAGGGGTAGATAGAATTTTAACTAAAGGTTGTAAAACTAGTGCTTTAGATGGAAAGGATATTTTAAAAAATCTTGTACAAATAAGTAATGGTAGAATTGAAATATTAATAGGTGGCTCAGTAACAAAAAATAATTACAAAGAACTTGTAGAGTATATAGGATGTAATGAGGCTCATGGTAGCAGAATAGTTTAATGTAATTAATGTTTAAGGCTGAAAGTGTTAATAGTTAATAAAGGATGTTATTTTTCTATAAATATAACATTTTGGAAATAATTTATTTGATTAAATATATATATCGATTTGTTAACTAAAATAGGATCCATTAAGAAATTAAGTATGTAGAAAATAAATTTATTAAAGTGGAGGGAATACTTGCAATGAACTACAGAATTAATTATATAAATTTTAAGTTAAATTGCAATAAACCCAAAACTTTAATAAATTATTTTCTTATAACTTTTTCTTAAAGAAAATTTCACCAACACCATCATCATTAATTCCACATAACATACCACATTCAATAAATCCCATTTTTAAATGCCATTTTTGAGGGGAAAGCGCATCTGTCATAGTAGAGCTCAAAAGGGTGTCTTGTCCATTTTCTTTTAGATAATCTTCCAAGAATGATAACATTTTTTTGCCGATTCCAGTAGATCTAAAATCCTTTTTTATTACTATATAGCTTATAAAAGGAAGATGAGTCCAAATATACTCAAGTTTTAGACAACCTATAATTTCATTATTAAATTCAGCAACTATAACTTCTTTCATAGAAATTTTATTTTCTATAATAGCGATGTTTTTATGTAGGTCCAATTCTACACAATGATGTAAATCCTCAATATTTGCAAATCTTATTTTTATACCCATAGTAAATAACCTCCTAAAATAGTATATAATACATAATTATAAAACATTTACAATAAATAAGGAATGTTAAAATAATAAATTAAAATATGAAAAAGTAATAGTATTAAATTAGTTATATAAAAATACTTGAATAAATATAATATGCTTTAAGTATTTAGTAATAAAGAAACTGTAAGAAAAGTTACAAAAGCATTTCTAAATGTGATAAGAATATAAGGTATAAACTTATAAATTTTACAAGTCTTATAGTTAAATGTAGCTTGGAAAATATAAAAAATCCTAAAATAATATATGAAAGAGTTTAAAGAAGGGCGTAGAAGAATATGTTTGTAAGAATGTAGTTATAATATAGAAATTTTTATTGAACAAGTATAAAATATTTATATAAATATTTTATACTTGTTTTTATCGAAATAAAAATTGGTATAAAGATAAAATTATATATAGGAATAGGAAAAGGAATTTTTATTATGAAAAGAGAATTGACAGTATATGAATTAGGTAAACTACTTAAGGAAATTACAGAAAAAACAAAAGTAGAATTGTTAGTTAAAAGAAAGCTAAGTGGAGGATTTATAACTATAAAGGGTGAAACAAGAGTTTTGAATGCACCAACAGAACAGAAAACCTTAAAGGGAAATAATATTATAAGTTTAAGTGTTAAAAATAAAGAGAATGGAGAAATGGTAATTAAGCTTACAGGAATAAAAAATTCTAAGTTTTCTGTAGAAGTAGCACCAACAAGATATAAAGAGATAAATATTGGTGGACTATCTATGGATAAGATTAAAGAGAGTGATGAAGAGTGTAAGGTTAAAATTGATGAAGATTTAATATTTACAGTTCATGAGTCAAGTAGAGAAATAGAAAAATTACTTGAAGAATAGTAAATTTATAAAGTATTATAAAATTTATATGGGTTTGCATCAATAGCTATATCAAATTTATTTTAGTTATAGACTAAATAGATTTTGATATAGTTATTTTAATGTATAATAATAGTATTTTTATAGTTAAATACATGATAAAATAATGTGTTGAATTAACTTTTAACAATAGAAAAAAAGTAGGGAGGAATA
The DNA here is from genome assembly GCF_021412605.1 of Clostridium celatum. Classification (NCBI taxonomy): domain Bacteria; kingdom Bacillati; phylum Bacillota; class Clostridia; order Eubacteriales; family Clostridiaceae; genus Clostridium; species Clostridium celatum. The sequence goes on along the minus strand of NZ_JAJKGM010000041.1, from coordinate 20,862 downwards.
ATATATGCTAATTAGCAAGGAAAAGAGTTTTTATAAGTTAATAATAAGTATTGCATTGCCAATAGCAGTACAAAATTTAATAACATTTGCAGTAAGTATGATAGATACTATGATGCTTGGTTCTTTGGGGGAAGTTGAGCTATCTGCAGCTGCTATTGGAAATAATTTATTTTTTGTTTTGATGGTTTTGTTATTTGGACTAGCTGGAGGATCAAATATACTTATATCTCAATATTGGGGGAAAGGTGAAGTTAATGCAATACATAAAATACTTTCAATAATGTATAGAGGATGCTTAATAATTGCAGCAATATTTATAGGGATTGCTATGATATTACCAGAATTCTTTATGAAAATATATACAAGTGATATTAGAGTAATAGAAGCTGGTGTTACATATTTAAGAATTGTATCAATTGGATATATATTTTATGCTATAACCAACTGTACTATTATGATGTTACGTTCTGTAAAAACTGTAAGGATTTCTTTGGTTGTTTATATATCATCATTAATAGTTAATGCCTTATTTAATTATATTTTGATTTTTGGTAAATTTGGCATGCCAAGACTAGGAGTGATGGGGGCAGCTATTGCTACAGTAATAGCTAGAATAACAGAATTTATCATAGTTATTATTTTTATGATTGTATTTGAGGAAAAAATTAATCTTAGAATAAAGCATTTAGTTAAAATAGACAAGCTTATGCTAAAAGATTTCATAAGTAATTGTACTCCTGTATTGTTCAATGAATTCCTATGGTCAACAGGTTCAACTATGATTTCTATAATTATAGGGAGACTAGGAACAGAAACAGTTGCTGCTAATAGTATAAGTAATGTTGTTTTTCAATTTGTGACAGTATTTATATTTGGTCTTTCTAATGCAACCTCAGTGATTATAGGAAATACAATTGGTGAGGGGCGAAATGAAAAAGCTAAAGAGTATGCTAATACAGTAGGAGTTTTAAGTTTAATAATGGGAATTATGGCGGCAATGGTAATAGGAATCATTAGACCTATAGTTGTTGATTTTTACAATGTTTCAGAAAGTACTAAGAATATAGCTATGAATATTATGTCAGCAATGAGTATTATAGTGATATTTCAAAGCTATGGAATTACTCTGATGATGGGAGTTTTAAGAGGGGGTGGAGATGCTAAGTTTGTTTTAATTAATGATATTGTATTCTTATGGCTTGTGGCTATTCCTTGTGGGTTTTTAGCAGCTTTTATATTTAATTGGCCTATTGCAGTAGTTTTCTTTATTTTAAAAAGTGATGAAATAATAAAATCTATAATAGCTGTAATAAGGGTTCTAAGCGGAAAATGGGTAAGAAATGTAACTAGGGATTTTTAAATGAACATAATATATTGAGAATTTTCTTGAGAAAATAAGGAAAGATTTATTTTAGTGGTTTATATTTCTAGTATTCTTATATGCTAATATGCACAATATAAATTTAACTAAGTTTTTATAAATATAAAATTAGTAACTTAGGTAAATTAAATTACATAGGAGCCCTATAGGGGAAATTTAGAATTAATATTAAAAGAGAGGTGAAAATATTGGCTAAGAATAGAAATGAAAAGAAGCCCAAAACTGCTAAAAAGGCAAAAACTAAAATAGTAAATAATGCTGAAAATCGGTAGGTTAAAGTTATAATTAAGTATGGCTATATCAGAATTAACTATAAATATATACAAATTAAGATGCAACTAGTTTGCTTCATAATTTAGTTGAATTATTTATATATAGATATTTTGATATAGCCTAATTTTTTTTTATTAATATTATTTAGTTTATCTATGTTTAATATAAATGATTATTCTATTACATTTTTTTATAAAATCACTTCCTTTGTAGTATATTTTTTATATAAAAATTATATTTGCAAGGTATTTTAGGCGTTTTTTGTAAAATATGATATAATAAATTTAAAATTCCTAGAAAAGAAGGAGAAAGTATGAGTAAGATTTTAGTATTGGCAGAAAAGCCATCAGTAGGTAGAGATTTAGCAAAGGTTTTAAAATGTAATAGTAATAAAGGTTCATATATAGAAGGAAGCAAATATATTGTAACTTGGGCTATGGGACATTTGGTTGGACTTATGGATCCGGAAGGGTATGATAATAAATATAAAGAGTGGAAAATGGATACACTTCCAATGTTGCCTAAACACATGAAATTAGTAGTGTTAAAAAAGACTGGGAAACAATTTAATGAAGTAAAAAGACTTATGAATAGAGATGATGTAGTTGAAATAGTAATAGCAACAGATGCAGGGAGAGAGGGAGAACTTGTTGCAAGATGGATTATAGAAAAAGCAGGAGTTCATAAGCCACTTAAAAGATTATGGATTTCATCTCAAACTGATAAGGCAATTTTAGATGGCTTTAAAAATTTAAAGGATGGAAAAGCATATGAAAATCTTTATAGAGCAGCTGTTTGTAGAGCAGAAGCAGATTGGTTAGTAGGTTTAAATGTAACAAGAGCTTTAACTTGTAAATATAATGCTCAATTATCTGCTGGTAGAGTTCAATCACCAACTCTTGCTATGATAGTTCAAAGAGAGGAAGAAATCAAAAACTTTAAACCAAAAACTTATTATACAATAAGTGCAAAAACTAAAGGATATAATTTGGCGTGGGTCAACAAAGATAACAATAGTAGAATTTTTGATGAAGAATTTGCAAATAAAATTGTTTATAAAATAAAGAATGCAGAAGGTGAAATAGTAAATATAAGTTCTAGCAATAAGAAAAAATTTGCACCGGCTCTTTATGATTTAACAGAACTTCAAAGAGATGCTAATAAAATATTTGGATATTCAGCAAAGCAAACATTAAATATAATGCAAAGGCTTTATGAAAATCATAAGATATTAACATACCCAAGAACTGATTCAAGATATATTACAACAGATATAGTTGCAACCATTCCAGATAGACTTAAAGCAATTGCAATAGGAGAATATAGAATAACTGCAAATGAGTTATTAAAAACAAAAGTTAATGGAAACAAATCTTTTGTAGATAATTCCAAGGTAAGTGATCATCATGCTATAATTCCAACAGAAGAAAAACCAAATTTATCTAATCTTACTTCGGAAGAAAGAAAAATTTACGACTTGGTAGTTAAGAGATTTCTAAGTGTTCTTTTACCACCTTTTGAATACACTCAAACTACTATTGAGGGATCAGTTGAAAATGAAAGATTTATAGCAAAAGGTAAAGTTATATTATCTAAAGGATGGAAAAAACTTTATGATAAGTTAGAAGAGGAAAATCTAGAAGATGATATAAGAGAGCAGGTATTACCTAAGGTTAATAAAGGAGATAGATTTACTATAGAAAATGTTTCGATAAATAAAGGTACAACTAAACCTCCAGCAAGGTTTAATGAAGGTACGTTATTATCAGCTATGGAAAATCCACATAAATATATTAATGTAGGAAAGGATGCAGCTAAAACTTTAGGGGAAACAGGTGGACTTGGTACTGTTGCAACTAGAGCTGATATAATAGAAAAATTATTTAATTCATTTGTTATTGAAAAGAGAGGTAAAGAAATAATACCAACATCTAAGGGGAATCAACTTATAGAACTTGTACCAGCAGAATTAAAATCTCCTATTTTAACTGCAAGATGGGAAAGACAATTAGATGAAATAGCAAAAGGGAAAAGAGAATGGAGTAGTTTTATTAAGGAGATGAAAAATTATTCTGTAGCTCTTGTTGAAGATGTAAAGGGAGCAAATAGTAAATTTGTCCATGATAATAAAACAGGTAAAAAGTGCCCTAATTGTGGAAAGTATCTTTTAGAAGTTAAGGGCAAGAATGGAACTATGAATGTTTGCCAAGATAGAGAATGTGGATATAGAGAAAATGTTGCGAGAGTTACCAATGCAAGATGTCCTGAATGTAAAAAGAAATTAGAAGTTAGAGGACAGGGGGAAGGAAAGATATACGTTTGTACTGGATCTAATTGTAATTTCAGAGAAAAAGCATCTCAATTTGAAAAAAGATTTGATAAAAAAGGTAAAGTTGATAAAAGAGAAGTACAAAAGATAATGAAGAAAATGCAAAAGGAAAATGAAGAAGTTAATGATAATCCATTTGCGGCATTACTTGGAAATATGGATTTTGATGATAAATAATTAAATATTAAGTATAGAACTTTTATATAAAGTTAAGAGTTAATTAATATTAGAATAGATTTTATATAAAATATTTTTTAGGATTTATTTTTATTAACTCTTGACTTTTAAATAAAGAAGATTTATATATATTAAATAAAAAATGTAGTAAAGATAGTAATATAATTAATTTTTGGAACAATGTGAAAAATAAGTGGAAAATTTGTAGAAAATATTAATGTTACTTGATATTGGAAGATATACATAATATAATTAATGTGAAACAAAATAGTACACTATAGTACAGAGGGGGAAAAACATGAAAGCAAAAGGTAGAAGCACGATTTTATTTATTCTAACCTTAATTGTTATAGTTTCATTTGCTTTTGCAGGAGCTAAAGGTTTTGAAATAGCGGGATGGGAATTTAAATCATTCAACAAAGCTATTACTAAGGGACTAGACCTACAAGGTGGAGTTTCTGTGTTAATGGAAATACAGGATGAAAACGTAACAAATGAGGATTTAGAAAAGACAAGACAATTAATTGATTTAAGAGTTAATAAGCTAGGTGTTGCTGAAACTTCAGTATCAGTAGAAGGCGACAGAAGAATTAGAGTTGAAATTCCAGGGGAATACGATTCCAAAAATCTTGTAGATAGCTTAGCTAAAACAGGAAATTTAACATTTAAAGATTCAGAAGGTAATGAAGTTTTAAATGGTAAAGATGTAGCAGAAGCAAGTGTTATGATGGATAGCACTAGTGGTAAGCCAGTAGTTTCTTTAAAGTTAAATGATGAAGGAACTAAAAAGTTTGCTGAAGCAACAACAAATAATTTAAACAAAACAATAAGTATTTATATGGATGATGAAGTAATTTCAAGTCCTAAAGTAAATAGTGTTATAACAGATGGAAATGCTATTATAGAAGGAAGTAGCAGTGTTGAAGAAGCACAAAATTTAGCAGGTCTTATAAATGCAGGTGCACTTCCTGTAACTGTTAAAGCTATTTCAATAGAAAATGTTGGTGCTCAACTTGGTGCAGAAGCGCTTCCAAATGCAGTAAAAGCAGGACTAATTGGTATAGCTATAATTTTCCTATTTATGATAGCTTATTATAGAATTCCAGGAATTATTGCAAGTATAGCTCTAACTTTATATGTATGTTTAGTATTATTAATATTTGCAGAAGCTGGGGTTGCATTAACACTTCCAGGTATTGCAGCCTTCTTATTAACTGTTGGTATGGCAGTTGATGCTAATGTTCTTATTTTTGAAAGAGTTAGAGAAGAACTTCAAAATGGTATGTCTGTTAAATCTGCAGTTGATAAAGGATTCCATAATGCATTATCTTCAATAGTAGATTCAAATGTCACTACTATAATTGCTGCACTTGTACTGTACTTTATGGGAACAGGTCCAGTTAAAGGATTTGCTGTTACTTTAATGATTGGTATAGCAGTAAGTATGTTTACAGCAGTAGTTGTGACTAAGACATTAATGAAATGGGCAGTTAACATGGGAATGTTAAGTAAGCCAGGACATTTTAGAGTAAAGAGGGGGTAATGAGGTGTTTAAAGTTATAGAAAAAACAAAAATTTGGTTTTCAATATCCCTAGCAATTATTTTAATTGGATCAATTTTTATGTTCACTAGAGGATTAAACTTTGGTATTGACTTTAAGGGTGGTACTAAGCTTGTAGTTGAGCTTGGTGAAAATTTTAATAAAGTTGAGGCTGATGAAATAGTAAAGCAATATGCACCAAATGCTGTTACAAAAACAGTAGAAAAAACTCAATATGAAATTAAGGCTAAAGATTTAGATGAAACTCAAAGTGCAGAAGTTTTCAATGCATTAAAGGAAAAGTATTCTTTAGAAGATTCAGCATTAGTTACACAAACTCAAGTTGGAGCTTCTGTAGGTAAAGAATTAACACGAAATGCAATTGTAGCTATTTTAATAGCTTGTATTGCAATGCTTATATATGTAGCTATAAGATTTGAATTTGCTTTTGGTGTAGCTGCAATTCTTGCATTAGTACATGATGTATTAATTACAATATCTGTATATGCAATATTTGATATTCCAGTAAATACACCATTTATTGCAGCTATATTAACTATAGTTGGTTATTCAATAAATGATACAATTGTTATATTTGATAGAATAAGAGAAAATGTTCGTTCAATGAGAAGAAAAACACCAACTGAAATTGCTAATATAAGTATTAATAAGACTTTAGCAAGATCTATTAATACATCATTAACAACATTGATTATAATTGGTGCTGTTAATATATTTGTACCAACAGTAAGAGAATTCTCATTACCATTATTAGTAGGGATTGCAGTAGGTGCATATTCTTCAATATTTATAGCTGCACCTATTTGGGTAATATTAAAAGGAAAGAAAAAATCTAAAAAAAGTGTAAAAGCTGCTTAAGAGTTATAAATAGAAAAAAGAACCGTTAAAAATGACGGTTCTTTTTTTGTGCTACTAAGTAATTAAAGTATATCTATTACAAATATAAAAATATTAAAGTAAATAATAAAAGAAAGATATATATTTCATTAAAATGACAAAAATAAAATTATTTTTTAAAAATGTTTATATATGATTTAAATATAAACAATAAAATATCAAAAAATGATGAAAATAGCAATGAAAAATAAGAAAAATATTATAACTTACAAGAGTTTTGCAGAAAACATTTGTAATATAGATAATTATACATTATAATATAAATGTTTTCTTATTATTGTGGAGGAGTTTGTCATGCGTAAGTTTTGGGAAAGTATATATGGTCCAAATTACATAACTGGATATAATCCCTTTATACTTAAAGATATGAATAAAGCAATAGAACGTATGGTATCAGCAATTAATAATAGAAAAAAGATTGTTGTTTATGGGATACCAAATGTAGATGGATTATGTGCTATTTCATCCCTGATACTGGTTTTGAAATATTTAAATGCAGATATTGAATACGTAGTCCATGACGATTCTTTAAATAAATCGAAAATTTCCTCAAAGGATATAATAAATAATGTTCATTTTTTAGGTGGCGAGTTACTTATTACTTTAGGAATTGGTTTAAAATCAAAAGAAGAAGAGCAGCTTTTAAATAGTCTTGGTATAGATTTGATAGTTATAGAAAATATAGACACGAAATATGATGGTGATTACATATACATAAACCCTAATCAAAAGGGATGTCAATATAGATATAAAGACCTATCAATAAGTGGATTAACATTTAAGTTAATGCAAGCAATTGCAATTTATTATAATGTTAAAAGTATCAATAAGTATTTGGACTTAATTTTAATAGGTGAAAAATGGGCAAATGTGCCTAAAAAAGGTGAAAATGGTGTTATATTTAAAGAGGGAAAGAGATTTTTAGGAAATACTAATAATAATGGTTTAAGGTCAATTATGGATGCATACAATATGAATGAGATAAGTGATGATTCTATTAATAAAATAATAGAAGTTATTACACCAACTATTAATGTGGTAACAATGATGGATAATGCAAGAATAATAATTGAACTTTTAATCACTAATAGAAAAGAGAGAGCAGAACAAATAACAAAATATTTAAATAAATCAAAATTAAATGTATAATAAATATATGAATGGTAAATGGAGGATTATATATGGATCTTAAAGAAAAAATAAGAATAATAGAAAACTTTCCAAAAGAAGGAATTAGCTTTAAGGACATTACAACATTAATAGCTGATGGTGAAGCTTTTAGATATTCTATAGATAAGATAGTTGAACATTTAAAAGATAAAAATGTAGATTTAATTTTAGGGCCAGAAGCAAGAGGATTTATATTTGGGGTACCTGTTGCGTATGCAATGGGAATTGGTTTTGTACCAGTTAGAAAAAAAGGAAAGTTACCTTATGAAACAGTTTCTGTAAGCTATGACTTAGAATATGGAACAGATGTATTAGAAATTCATAAGGATTCAATTAAAAAAGGTCAAAGAGTTGCAATAGTTGATGACTTATTAGCAACAGGTGGAACTATAGAGGCTGTTACAAGACTTGTAGAAGAAGCTGGTGGAGAAGTAGTTGCATTAGACTTTGCAATAGAATTAACGGAGTTAAAAGGAAGAGAAAAATTAAAGGGTTATGAAGTTATGTCACTAGTTAAATATGATATTTAACTTATTGAAATACCTTTATTTTTAATATATAATAAATGTAATGGTGGCTGGTTTATTTAACCAGCCATTGATTTTAAGTAAGATTCCAAATTTTCAGTTTGGATAATGGAAGTTAGTTTAAACTTTCTAAATTGAAATTTGGAAAGTTAAAGTTACACGCTGTAAACATCTTTAAAGATAGAAAAAGATGTTTAATTTAACTAAGAGTATGAAATTAAATCTTAATTAAAGTGATATTATAGATTAAAATTTACTAAGCTTAACGTATACATTAAAGAATAGAAGAATGTTTCGTTGAGAGTAATATTATTTTAATATTTATTTATAAAGGAGAGTCCGAATGGTAGAGGTGTTGCTAGAGAAAATAAGAGAAAATTGTACCAATGTTGATTTAAACATTGTAAAAAAAGCTTATAATCTTGCATTTGAAGCTCATAAAGAACAAAAGCGTGAGTCAGGAGAGCCATATATTATTCATCCTATAGAAGTTGCAACTATTTTGGCGGAATTAGGAATGGATACAAGCACTATAGTTGCGGGATTATTACACGATGTAATAGAAGATACAGATTATACATATGAGGATATTAAAAATATTTTTAGTGAAGAAATAGCTAATTTAGTAAGTGGAGTAACTAAAATTACTAAAATGGAATATAAGTCTAAAGAAGAGCAACAAGCAGATAATTTTAGAAAAATGTTACTTGCTATGGCTAATGATATTAGAGTAATCATTATAAAATTAGCGGATAGATTACATAATATGAGAACGCTAAAATATATGAGTAAGGAAAAGCAAAAGAAAACAGCAAAAGAGACATTAGATATTTATGCTCCACTTGCTCATAGGCTAGGTATTTCAAAGGTAAAGTGGGAATTAGAGGATCTTTGCTTTAGATATCTTCATGAAGAGGAATATTATGATTTAGTTAAGCAAATAGCAGAAAAAAGGGTAGAAAGAGAGACGTATATTGCTAAAACAATAAAGGATTTATACGAAAAGTTAGATGAGGCTGGTATAGATTCTGATATAGATGGACGTCCAAAGCATTTTTATAGTATCTATAGAAAAATGGTAACTAAAAATAAGAGTATTGAGCAAATATTCGATTTGACTGCTATTAGAATACTTGTAAATTCTGTTAAGGACTGCTATGAGGTTTTAGGTGTAGTACATACAATTTATAAACCAATTCCAGGTAGATTTAAAGATTATATAGCTATGCCAAAGCCAAATATGTATCAATCATTACATACAACAGTAATTGGACCTCAAGGTAAGACTTTTGAAATTCAAATAAGAACATTTGAAATGCATAAAACTGCTGAATACGGTATAGCAGCTCACTGGAAATATAAAGAGGGAGATTCAGGAGATAATAAGGAAAAGTCATTTGAAAATAAATTAGTTTGGCTTAGAGATATGCTTGAGTGGCAAAAGGAAACATCAGATGCAGAAGAGTTTATGGAAGGGTTTAAAATTAATTTATTTACTGATGAAATATTTTTATTTACACCAAAAGGAGTTGTAATAGACTTACCAAATGGAGCAACACCAATAGACTTTGCATACAGAATTCATACAGATGTAGGAAACAAATGTGTTGGTGCAAAAGTTAATGGTAAAATTGTACCACTTGATTATAAGTTAAAAACAGGTCAAATAGTTGAAATATTAACATCTAATAATTCTAAGGGACCTAACATGGATTGGCTTAGTATTGCGAAAAGCAATCAAGCCAAAAGTAAGATAAGAGCATGGTTTAAGAAAGCAAAAAAAGAAGAAAATATAAATAAAGGTAAAGAGTTATTTGAAAAAGAACTTAAAAAACAAGCCGTTCATTATGCAGATATAGCTAAGGGTGAAACTTATGAAAAGTTTATAAAGAGATATAATGTTAATTCTATGGAAGATTTATATGCTTTAGTTGGTCTTGGTGCTGTAGTTGCATCCTCATTTATTGCAAAATTAAAAGAAGAAAATTTATCTAAAGACGATAAGAGCCATGTTGAAAATTTAAGTAAAGCTATTGAAGAAAATATATCAAAGAATGCTAAGAAGAGAAAAGAAAGCAATTTTGGAATTACAGTAAAAGGTGAAGATAACTTAATGGTTAGATTTGCAAAGTGTTGTAATCCCGTACCTGGTGATGATGTTCTAGGTTACATTACAAAGGGAAGAGGAGTTTCCGTCCATAGAAAAGATTGTAGTAACTTAAAAAATCTTATAAAAGAAGATGGAGACAAGGTTGTTGAAGTAGCATGGGGTACAGCTAAAGGAATGGCATATATGGCTGAAATTCAAGTTAAGGCTGATGATAGATCAGGAGTTTTAGCAGATATTATGAATATTATTATGGAAAGTAAGTTGCCTTTAAATGCTTTAAATGCAAAATCAGCTAAAGGAAATCTTGCATATGTAAATATAAAGATAAAAATAGACACCATAGAACAATTAAAAGAATTAATGAGAAAAATTAGAAAATTAAATGGAGTTATGGATGTTTATAGAATGAATAATTAAAGGATGGTATAAATGAGAGCAGTAGTACAAAGAGTAACCTATTCCAGTGTAAAAGTTGATGGTGAAATTGTAGGTGAAATAAATAAGGGATTTAATGTACTGTTAGGAATTTCAAAGGAAGACACTGAAGAAGATATGAAGTATATTAAAGATAAGATAATAAATCTTAGAGTTTTTAATGATGAAAATGATAAAATGAATTTATCATTATTAGATGTTAAAGGTGAACTTCTTTTAATATCACAATTTACTTTGTATGGAGATGCAAGAAAAGGTAGAAGACCTAACTTTATGAATGCTTTAGGTGGAGATGAAGCTAGAAAGTTTTATGAAAAGTTTATTGAAATGATGAAGGATACAGGATTAAAAGTTCAAACAGGAATTTTTGGTGCAGATATGAAAGTTGATATTAAAAATGATGGACCTGTCACTATACTTTTAGATAGTAGTAGAAATTTTTAGTTATAATTTAATATATCAATGGATGAGGTGAAAATATGATAATAAAGACATATCCTATTGGAGTTTATGAAGAAAATATTTATGTTTTAATAGATGAAAACTCAAAAGATGCTTGTATAGTAGATCCAGGTGGGAATGGAGAGTTATTAATTAAAAACATTGAAGAGTTAAACTGTAATATTAAATATATATTATTGACTCATGGGCATTTTGATCATGTTGAAGCATTAAATGAAGTTTATGAAAAGTTTAAAGCACCTATTTATATAAATGAAAATGAAATATATTTTATGAAAACTGATAAAACTGTTTTTGGAAATGTTCCAAAAGAATATAACATAGTAAAGGATGGAGACACTTTACCTTTTGGTGATGATGCTATAAAATGTATTCACACACCAGGTCATACTAAAGGTGGAATGTGTTATCTTTACAAAGATGTTATATTTACAGGAGATACTTTGTTTAAAGGGTCAGTAGGAAGAAGTGACTTTATAGGTGGAGATTTCAATGAACTTATAAAATCAATTAAAACTAAATTGTTGGTTTTAGATAAAGATATTAAGGTTTATCCAGGACATATGGAACCTTCAAGTATTGGATTTGAAAAATTAAGAAATCCTTTCTTACAAGATGAGTTTGAGATTTTTTAAATAAAGGAGAAATCATGGAAATAAAAATTAAATTAAATGAGATGAAATATAGATATGACGTATATCAAATGTTTAATATTTATTTTCCATTAGATGAAATTAAATTTTTAGATGATGGAGATTATATTGTTAATATTTTAGAAAATAAGATAGAATTTATTAATAATGAATATTATAATGAATCTAGTATTTCTGAAAATATTAAAGAAGACATTAAAAGATTAGTATTTTCTTCATTAAAAGAGATTACAAAAGAAGAATATCCATGGGGAATTTTAGTAGGAATAAGGCCTTCTAAAATAGCACTTAAATATTTAGAAGAAGGAAAATCAGAAGAAGAAATTATTGAAATTTTTAAGGTTAAACATTTAGCATCAGAAGAAAAAGCCAGATTATGTATAGAAATTGCAAAAACAGAAGAAAGTTTTGTAAATAAGGACTCTAGAAGTATTGCAATTTATATTGGAATGGCATTTTGTCCTACAAGATGTTTTTACTGTTCCTTTGCAGCTAATCCTATAATGGGTAATAAAAAGTTAGTTACTTCTTATTTAGAAGCATTAATATATGAAATTAGAGAAATGAAGAAATATATTAATGAAAGAAAGCTTAATATAGAATCTGTATACTTTGGTGGAGGAACACCTACTGCAGTAAATAATGAAGAATTTGAAATAGTAATGAAAGAGGCTTTTGAAGCTTTTGTTAAAGATAAAAATATAAAGGAATTTACTGTTGAATGTGGAAGACCAGATAGTATTACCAAAGAAAAACTTCAAACAATGAAAAATTATAATGTTACGAGAATTAGTATAAATCCTCAAACTATGAATGATGAAACATTAAAAATTATAGGAAGAGGTCATAATTCAAGTGATGTAGTAGAAAAATTTAATTTAGCAAGAAGTATGGGCTTTAATGATATAAATATGGATATGATTATAGGACTTCCAGGAGAAGGAATAAAAGAAGTACTTCATACAAAAGAAGAAATATTAAAAATGCAGCCAGATAGTTTAACTGTTCATGGATTATCTTTAAAGAGAGCTTCAATTCTTTATGAAAACTTTGTTCTAAAAAAAGGAATACAAGTTAAAAAACAAAAAGAATTAGCCCAAATGTATGACGAAAGTAGAATTTTATCTAGAGAATTAGGGTTAAAACCTTATTATATGTATCGTCAAAAAAATATGGTTGGAAATATGGAGAACTTAGGTTATTCTAGAGAAGGCGCAGAATGTATTTATAATATTCAAATGATAGAAGATAAGCAAACTATTATTGCTTTAGGTGCGGATGCTGTTTCTAAAGTTGTTTTCTTAGATGAAAATAGAATAGAAAGATTTGCAAATATCAAAGATGTTAGAGAATACGTTAATAGAATAGAAGAAATGGTAGAGGGTAAAAAGAGATTATTAGATACCCTATACTTAAAAGAGGAGGAATAATTAGATGGAAATGCAAGCACCTAAGGGTACTAAAGATATGTTACCACAAGATGCATATAAGTGGAATTTTGTTGAAAAAACATTTAGAGATGTAGCAAAATATTATGGAATGAGAGAAATTAGGACTCCTATGTTTGAACATACTGAACTATTTGCAAGAGGTGTCGGAGATACTACTGATATAGTTCAAAAGGAAATGTATACTTTTAATGACAAAGGTAATAGAAGTATAACATTGAAGCCAGAAGGAACAGCAGGGGCAGGAAGAGCTTTTATAGAAAGTAGATTATTTAATGAAGCACAACCAACAAAGCTTTATTACATAACTCCATGTTTTAGATATGAAAATGTTCAAAAAGGTAGATTTAGACAATTCCATCAATTCGGAACAGAAGTGTATGGTTCTAAAGAACCTTCAATGGATGCAGAAGTTATAGCTTTAGCGATGCAAGTTTTAAAAACTTTAGGACTTCAAAGTTTAAGCTTAAATATAAATAATTTAGGATGCCCAAGTTGTAGACCAAAATATAATGAAGCACTTAAAAATTATTTAAAAGAAAATTATGATAATTTATGTCCATTATGTCAATCAAGATTTGAAAAAAATCCAATGAGAATCTTAGATTGTAAGGAAAAGAAATGTAAGGAAATAACTAAAAATGCTCCTATAATATTAGATTATATGTGCGAAGAGTGTGATACTCACTTTGATGCTGTTAAGAAATATTTAACTGCATTAAATATTCCATATACAGTTGATCCAGGTATAGTAAGAGGATTAGACTATTATACTAAGACAATATTCGAAATTTTAAATGACGAGTTCACTGTTTGTGGTGGTGGAAGATATGATAAGCTTATAGAAGAATTAGGCGGTCCTGAAATGCCAGCTGTAGGATTTGGTATGGGAATTGAAAGACTTATCATGATATTAGAAAAAGAAGGCATAGAAATTCCAAATGAAAATCTTTTTGATTTATATATTGGAGCTAGAGGTGATGAAGCCAAATTTGCTGCATTTACTTTAGCTAATAAATTAAGAGAAGTTGGAATTAAAACAGAAGTAAATCATATGGGTAGAAGTGTAAAAGCTGAAATGAAATATGCAAATAAAATTGGTGCAGCATTTACAACTATTTTAGGTGATGACGAACTTCAAAATAAAGTAATTAAGCTTAAAAGAATGAGCGATGGAGAACAATTTGAAGTAAGTTTAGATAATATACAAGAAATAGCTAATGCTATTAAATAGTGAGGAGGAAGTTTTACCATGGGTGAGGCATTAAATGGATTAAAAAGAACCATGATGTGTGGTGAACCTAGAGAAGCAAATGTAGGAGAAAAAATAACTCTTATGGGATGGGTTCAAAGAAACAGAAAGCTTGGAGGTCTTCAGTTTATAGATCTTAGAGATAGAACAGGAATTATGCAGATAGTTTTTGGTGAAGAAATTAATGCAGAAAGTTTTGAAAAAGCTAAGGCAGTAAGATCAGAATATTGTATAGCTGTTACAGGAGAAGTTGTTTTAAGAGAAGCTCCAAATACAGCAATGGAAACTGGTATGGTTGAATTAAAATGTGAAAGCATTAAAGTTTTATCAGAATCAGAAACTCCACCAATATATATAAAAGAAGGATTAGATGCAGCTGAAAATATAAGATTAAAGTATAGATACTTAGATCTTAGAAGACCAGATATGCAAAAAATCTTTATGATAAGAAATAGAGCTTCAAAAGCTGTTAGAGATTACCTAGATAACAATGGATTTTTAGAAGTAGAAACTCCAATGTTAACTAAGAGTACTCCAGAAGGTGCAAGAGATTACTTAGTTCCATCAAGAAATTATCCAGGAATGTTCTATGCACTTCCACAATCTCCACAAATATTTAAACAATTATTAATGGTATCAGGATTTGATAAATATTATCAAATTGTTAAATGTTTCAGAGATGAAGACTTAAGAGCTAATAGACAACCAGAATTTACTCAAATCGATTTAGAAATGAGTTTTGTAGAGCAAGATGATGTTATGGCTTTAAATGAAGGATTAGTTGCTCATGTATTTAAGGAAGTTTTAGGTCATGAAGTAAAACTTCCAATTAAGAGAATGCCATTTAAAGAGGCTATGGAAAAGTACGGTAGTGATAAGCCAGACTTAAGATTTGGTATGGAAATTACTGATATTACTGAATGTGTTAAGGATATGGATTTCGTAGTATTTAAATCAGCATTAGAAATAGGCGGAAGTGTTAGAGCATTATGCTTAAAAGGAGGAGCTGATTTAGGAAGAAAACCTCTTGATAAGTTAGTTGATTTTGTTAAAGGGTATAAAGCAAAAGGTCTTGCTTGGATTCAACTTAAGGAAGATGGAGTTAAGTCTTCAATAGCTAAATTCTTAACTGATGATGTTACAGAAAACATCATTAAGACTATGGGAGCAGAAGTTGGAGATGCAATACTTATAGTTGCAGATAAAAATTCTGTTGTATTCCAAAGCTTAGGAGCGTTAAGATTAGAGCTTGCTAAACAGTTTGATTTAATAAAAGATAAAAACGAATTTAACTTTACATGGATTACTGAATTCCCATTATTTGAATATGATGAAGAGGAAGGAAGATATCATGCAGCTCATCATCCATTTACATCACCAATGGATGAAGATTTAGATATGCTTGAAACAAATCCAGGAGCTGTTAGATCTAAGGCTTATGACTTAGTATTAAATGGTGAAGAACTAGGTGGAGGATCTATAAGAATTCATGATTCAGCACTTCAAACTAGAATGTTCAAAGCATTAGGATTTACTGAAGAATCAGCATATGAAAGATTTGGATTCTTAATAGATGCATTTAAATTTGGACCACCACCACATGGAGGATTAGCATTTGGACTTGATAGAATGATAATGTTCTTAGCAGGAACAGAAAATATTAAGGATGTTATAGCATTCCCTAAAAATCAAAATGCTTACTGTTATTTAAGTGAAGCACCAAATGTTGCAGATTCAAAACAAATTGAAGAATTAGGTTTAATTATTAATAAAATAGAAAAGTAAGATAATATATTAAAAGACTGTATTAAAATTAGATGTGAATACAATGCAATTATTCATATTTATATTTTAGTGCAGTTTTTTTATGTAAAAATATAATTAGTTTTATGATAAAGGAATTCATTGTGAGGATAAAATTAATTATTTTGAATAAAATAATTAATGAAGTAATGATTAATTATTTTAACTAAGGAGGAAGTTTCAAATGAAAAATAGATCTATGAAAAAAATGAAAAGAAAGCTTCACACTAAGAAAATAAAAGGCAATTTACTTATGGAAATGGCTGAAGATATAAAGGATTTTGTTGAAAATGCTAAAATATATAAAAAAATGACAGGTAAAAAATAATTTAATTGTTAATATAAAAATAAAATAATTAATAAAATGGGAAATAGATAAGTTTTAGTATCTGTTTCCCATTTTTATTATATATCATTTTATTTAAGATATATTTTTAAATAAAAAATTAATCAGTTTTTTTAGAGTTATCCATACCAGTGTTAAAAACTTCATTTGTAAGTGATAAGTAGTCTAAGTAGTTAATGCCATATGATTCTAAAGTTTCCTTTTTATCATTTTCATCATAAGATACACGATGATTTAAGCACATAAAAAACACCTCTTTAAATATAAAATATTAACTTAATCATAACATAAAATATATAAAATACAAAATAAAATTTTGAATATTCTGAAAAATAAGAAGTTAATTTAAGATACTTATATTTTAGTGTTTTTAATATAAGTATCTAATATATCAATTTTTTAAATTTATGATTCATTTTGACCAAATTTCTTTAATTGACGCTTATGTTTATGCATAAACATTAATCTAGTTAGAGTTGAGACAAATAATACTCCAAGTGCTAATGTTCCAGCACTTGCTAAAGTATTTAATCCTAATTCTAAAGACTTAGAAATATTACCAGAAATTGCTTCGAGCATTGTATAATACATACCACTACCAGGTACAAGTGGTATAAGAGCACAAATAACAAAGGTAGTAACAGGTGTTTTGAATATTCTGGCCAAGATTTCACTATATGTACTAAAGACAACTGCAGATATAAAAAGTGAAGAAATTTCTGATAATCCAAATAGCTTTGGTAATGAATAACAAAACCAACTTAATCCACCGCCTAATGCAGCAAAGAAAATTTTTTTACCTCTAATATTAAAAGCTATACAAAATCCAAAAGTAGCTATAACTGATACTAAAGTTTCTATAATAATCATAATTTAAATTCCTCCAAAATTAGATATCCAAAAGCTTAATATAGCACCAGTTCCTGTAGCAATTGATATTGCAATTAAAAATGCCTCGGCAGCTCTTGTAAGTCCAGACACTAAGTCTCCAGACATTGTATCTCTTATTGCATTTGTAATAGCAAGCCCAGGAACTAAAAGCATAATAGAACCTATAATAGTTTGATTTAATTGACTTGCAATATTAAGCTTATATAAAATGATTGCAAGTAATGCGGCGATAGCAGCACATATACTGTTGCTGAAAAATAAATTTATGCCAAGTTTATCCCAAATAATAGTTAAAGTCTTAATTAATAATCCAATTAAAAAAGCAGCAAAGATATCTTTTATGGTACCACCAAAAAGTACAGAGAAACATCCAGCGCCTAAAGCGGAAAAGATTATAGTCATTGGAAGTGGATAAATTTCACCTTTATTTATAACAAGTAGTTCCTTTTTAAATTCATCAACAGATAAATTTTTTAAAGTGATACTTCTAGATAAGTCATTTACCTTATCTATTTTATCTAAATTAACAGTTCTACTTTGAACTCTTCTAGTTAAAGAATAGATTTTTCCTTCATGACAAATAGAAGCCATAATTCCTGTTGGAGTAACAAAGCTATCAGCTTCTTCTGCGCCATAAATTTTGCATATACGCCAAATGGTTTCTTCAACTCTATAGGTTTCACCACCATTTTCTAATATCATTTGTCCTGCAAGTGTCGCAACTTTTAGTATTTTATTCATAATAAAAAGCTCCTATAAAATAAAGTTTCTTTGTATTATATCATATAAAAATACAATAAAGTATAATAATATTTAAAAGTTATTGAATAAAGTATAAAATAATTTTATAATTTAAAAAAATAGATAATTGGGGTGATTAAATGAATTTTGTAAATTTAAAAAATGAAGACAAAGAAATTTTTAGCTTAGTTGAAAAAGAATTAAATAGGCAGCAACAAGGTATTGAGCTTATTGCATCAGAAAATTTCGCATCAGAAGCTGTGATGGAAGCAATGGGATCTTATTTAACTAATAAATATGCTGAGGGTTATCCAAGTAAGCGTTATTATGGAGGTTGTGAAATTGTTGATGAAGTTGAAGAAATAGCTAGGAATAGGGCTAAAGAACTTTTTGGGGCAGAGCATGTAAATGTACAACCACATTCAGGCTCTCAAGCAAATATGGCTGTATACTTTACAATATTAGAACCAGGTGATACAGTTCTTGGAATGGATTTAAGTCATGGTGGTCATTTAACTCATGGTTCACCAGTTAATTTTTCAGGAAAACTATTTAATTTTGTTTCTTATGGAGTTGATAGTGAAACTGAAACAATTAATTATGAAAGTGTTAGAGAACTTGCAATAAAATATAAACCAAAGTTAATAGTAGCAGGTGCCAGTGCTTACTCTAGAGTTATAGATTTTAAGAAATTTAAAGAGATTTGTGATGAAGTAAATGCATATTTTATGGTTGATATGGCTCATATTGCAGGATTAGTAGCAGCTGGAGAACATCCTTCACCAGTTCCGTATGCAGATTTTGTAACATCAACTACGCATAAAACATTAAGAGGACCAAGAGGTGGATTAATACTTTGTAAAGAGAAATATGCAAAGGCATTAGATAAAAATATATTTCCGGGAATGCAGGGCGGACCACTAATGCATATTATTGCAGCTAAAGCTGTTTGTTTTAAAGAAGCATTAGAACCAGATTTTAAAGTATATGCAAAAAATGTTATTGCTAACTGTAAGGTTCTAGGTGAGGAATTAGTTAAGTTAGGCTTTAAATTAGTATCTAATGGAACTGATAATCACTTAATACTTATTGATTTAAATAATAAAGATATTACAGGAAAAGAAGCAGAAAAACTTTTAGATTCTATTGGAATTACAGTAAATAAAAATACAGTTCCAAATGAAACAAGAAGTCCTTTTGTTACATCAGGAATAAGAATTGGTACTGCAGCAGTTACAACAAGAGGATTTGATAAAGAAGCAATGAAAGAAATTGCAGGTATAATAAATGATGCTATAGAAAATAGAAATAATGATTTAGAAGGACTAAGAGAAAGAGTAAAGACTCTTTGTTCTAAATATCCTTTATATAGATAAAATATAGTTGGGAGTTAGGGGATTAATCTATATAATTTTAGATTAATAAATATCTAAATTATATATTTACCTTAACTCTTTAGTTTAATAAAAATATCGGAGGATGAAATATGAAGTTAATATCATGGAATGTAAATGGAATAAGAGCATGTGTGCAAAAGGGATTTTTAGATTTTTTTAATGAAGTAAATGCAGATATTTTTTGTATACAAGAAAGTAAACTTCAAGAAGGACAGATAAATTTAGAGCTTAAAGGCTATCATCAGTATTGGAATTATGCTGAGAAAAAGGGGTATAGTGGAACAGCTATATTTACAAAGAAGGAACCATTGTCAGTTAGATATGGATTAGGCATTGAAGAACATGATAAAGAAGGAAGAGTAATTACTTTAGAGTTTGAAGATTTCTTTATGATAACAGTCTATACACCAAACTCACAAAATGAACTTGCGCGATTAGATTATAGAATGAAGTGGGAAGATGATTTTAAAAAATATTTAAAACATTTAGAAAAAAGCAAACCAGTAATAGTATGTGGAGATTTAAATGTTGCTCATAAAGAAATTGATTTAAAAAATCCAACTACAAATAGAAAAAATGCTGGTTTTACTGATGAAGAAAGGGAAAAGCTTACTAGCCTTTTAAATGATGGATTTATAGATACATTTAGATATTTTTATCCAGAAACAACAGGGGTTTACTCTTGGTGGTCGTATAGATTTAATGCAAGAAAAAATAATGCTGGATGGAGAATTGATTATTTTGTTGTATCAGAATCTTTAAAGGATAGATTAGAAAGTGCAAAAATACATACAGAAGTTTTAGGTTCAGATCATTGTCCAGTAGAATTAACTATTAAATAACAAAAAAAGAAAGTTATAAAAATAAATTTATTTTTAATGATAATTATGAAAACATAAAATATGCTAATTTTATATTAGCATATTTTATGTTTTTCAGTTTGTTGAAAAACCCCCTGTTTAAAAACAGAGGGTTTTTCTATTATTAGTTGTGGATAAAATTTAATAT
>NZ_JAJKGM010000040.1:0-29768 GCF_021412605.1 Clostridium celatum | reverse complement strand
AAATTAATATATTTTAAATTATATTACATATTTGTATAAAATTAAAGACTACTGACACTTTGTCAGCAGTCTGGAAAACATAAAATATGCTAATTTTATATTAGCATATTTTATGTTTTTTTATTTAATTAAGGCAATGATGGTAGCAAGTAGCTTTAAAAAATATATATAAATTTAAAATAGTATATTAAATGAATATGTTATCAAATTTTTGTTCATATTATATTTGATATGGTATATGTAAAAAATAAACTATACAATTGTATAAATACATAGGAGGAAATCTATGAAAAAGAAATTAGTTTTGATAGCGATGATTAGTGTTTCAATTTTATATGGGTGTAGTAAAGGTAATTCAAATACTGCAATAGAGAATAACACTGAAGGAAAACCCATAATAGAAGAAAATGTTAGTGAAAATCTAAATATAGATACTAATATTAAGTCAAGTGATGAAGCTTTAACTATGCTTAAAGATGGAAATGAGAGATTTTTAAATGATAAGTCAGAACTGAGAAATATAAATCAGCAAAGGAGGGATCAATTAAAGGAAGGTCAAAATCCTTATGCGGTAATAGTTTCTTGTTCAGATTCAAGAGTAACACCAACGACGATTTTTAATGCAGGACTTGGAGAGATATTTGATATAAGAATTGCAGGAAATGTAGTTGATGATGATGCATTAGGTTCAATAGAATACGCTATTGAACATTGTAATACTCCTTTGATAGTTGTTATAGGACATCAAAGTTGTGGAGCTGTAACTGCAGCGTACAATAAGGTAATTAAAGGTGAAGCTTTAGAAGGTCATATAGAAGATATTGTAGAAAAAATTGAACCAAGTATAGATAAAAATGCAACTTTAGATGATGCCATTAATAAAAATATAGAAGCGACAATTAAGAAAATTTTAGAAGATGAATCAATAAAAAAATTTATTGATGAAGGAAAAGTAAAAATAGTTGGAGCATACTATGATTTAGGTGGTAAAGTGACCTTTAAATAAGAAAAAAGAGATAAGGTGTAAAAAAATGGTGAATAAAAAAATGCTTTAATGGAAAAATAACGGATATAATAAAGTTTATTTTATAAACATAAAAAAGTAAGGAGGAATTTATTTTGCATTTAACTATTAGAGAACAAGAAAAACTGATGATTGCTGTTGCATCAGATGTAGCTCGTAAAAGAAAAGCTAAAGGTTTAAAACTTAATTATCCAGAAGCTATGGCAATAATAACAGATGAAATGTTAGAAGGTGCTAGAGAAGGTAAAAGAGTTGAGGAATTGATGGATTATGGAACAACAATATTAAGTAGAAGTGATGTAATGGAAGGTGTTCCAGAAATGATACATACTGTTCAAGTAGAATGTACTTTCCCAGATGGAACTAAATTAGTTACAGTACATGACCCAATTAAATAGGATGGAGGAGTAGTAAATGGTACCTGGTGAATTAAAAATACAAGAAGGAACTATAGAATATAATGCAGGAAAAAAAGCTATAAAAATACAAGTTGTAAATACTGGAGATAGACCAGTACAAATAGGTTCACATTATCATTTTTATGAAGTAAATGATTCTTTATCTTTTGATAGAAAAGCAGCTTGGGGAAAAAGATTAGATATACCTTCAGGAACAGCTGTAAGATTTGAACCTGGCGATAAAAAGGAGGTAAATTTAATAGATATTGGTGGATACAGAAGAGTTTATGGAATTAGAAATATGTGTGATGGATTCTTAGATGGAATGTCAAAAGGGAGCGGTGAAAAGTAATGAGTTTTGAAATAGACAGACATAGATATTGTGAATTATTTGGACCAACAGAAGGTGACAGTATTAGATTAGGAGATACTGATTTATTTATAAAAATTGAAAAGGATTATACTGGATATGGTAATGAATGTAAGTTTGGTGGTGGTAAAACACTTAGAGATGGTATGGGGCAAAATGCCACACAAACAAATAAAAACCCAGAAGTTGCTGATTTAATTATAACAGGAGCAACAATAGTTGATTATACTGGGATATATAAAGCAGATGTTGGAATTAAAGATGGAAAGATACTTGCTATTGGTAAAGGGGGCAACCCAGATACAATGGATGATGTTGACTTTGTAGTTGGTGTTGGAACTGAAGCTTTAGCAGGAGAAGGAAGAATATTAACAGCAGGAGGAATAGACACTCACGTTCACTATATTCATCCAGGCTGTGCGGAAGTTGCTTTAGAAAATGGAATAACTACATTAGTTGGTGGAGGAACAGGTCCAATAGACGGAACAAATGCTGTTACTTCAACTCCAGGTCCATGGAATATTAAGAGAATGCTTCAATCTGCGGAGGGATGGCCAGTGAATGTTGGCTTTTTAGGAAAAGGTAGTGGAGCTAACATTGATGTAAATGCTCAACAAATAGAAGCAGGTGCAATTGGATTAAAAGTTCATGAAGACTGGGGAGCAACAAGATCTGCTATAAATTATTCACTTGAAACAGCTGAAAAATATGATATTCAAGTTGCTTTGCATAGTGATACTTTAAATGAAGGTGGATTTGTAGAACATACTATAGAAGCAATAGCTGGTAGGGTAATACATACATATCATACTGAAGGAGCCGGTGGTGGGCATGCGCCTGACTTAATGAAGGTTGCGTCACAAATAAATATACTACCAGCATCAACAAATCCAACTAAACCTTATACAGTAAATACAATTGCTGAACATTTAGATATGTTGATGGTTTGTCATCATTTAGATGCAAAAGTTCCAGAAGATATAGCTTTTGCTGATTCAAGAATTAGACATCAAACAATAGCAGCTGAAGATATATTCCAAGATATGGGTATTTTTAGTATTATGAGTTCTGATACATTAGCAATGGGAAGAATTGGAGAAGTTGTAACAAGAACTTGGCAAACAGCTTCAAAGATGAAGAAACAAAGAGGAACTTTCCCAGATGATAGTGAATATAGTGACAATAATAGAGTAAGAAGATATATAGCTAAATATACTATTAACCCTGCAATAGCACAAGGTATGGATAAGTATATAGGTTCTGTAGAAGTTGGTAAGATAGCTGATTTAGTACTATGGGAACCACCATATTTTGGGGTTAAACCACATTTAATACTTAAAGGTGGAATGGCTATTAGAGGAATAATTGGTGATGCAAATGCTTCAATTCCAACATGTCAACCAGTTATCTATAGAGATTGTTATGGAGCATTTGGAAAAGCAAAGGAAGCAACTTGTATTACATTTGTTTCTAAATATGCATATGAGCATGGAATTAAAGAAGAACTAGGATTAGAAAAGATAGTATTACCAGTAGGAGGAATTAGAAATTTAACTAAGAAGAGTATGAAGTTAAACTGTGAAACACCAGAAATAACTGTAGATCCTCAAACTTATGATGTAAAAGTTAATGGTGAGCTTGTAACTTGTGAGCCAGCAGAGGAATTACCATTAGCTCAAAGATATTATTTATTTTAAAAAGGAGAGAGTTATATGATTTTTAACCAAATAATAGATAATATTGATAATATCGAGGATTTATCAGAGTTTCATGTAGAAAAGATTTATATAAATAGTGAAGATAGTCTTAAAAGGATATTGAGAGTTACATCTGATCATAATAGGGAATATGGGATTGCATTAGAAAAAAATGAAAAATTAAGAGATGGAGATATAGTATATAAAGATAATAAAAATATTATTGTTGTAAAAATAAAAGGTGATGATGTTTTAGTTATAAAACCAAAAGATATAACTGAAATGGGAATTATAGCTCATAGTCTTGGAAATCGTCATTTACAAGCTCAGTTTGAAGGTGGAAAGATGATAATTCAATATGATGCATTAGTAGAAGAAGAATTAAAAAAAGACGGTATAAATTATTCTAGAGAAAATTTAAAATTGAAAAAAGCATTCAGACACGTAGAATTTGGGCATACCCATACTCATGCTAATTAATAATAATGACATTTTAAATGTCCTAAGAGTTATTCAAGTTTGCGATTCCAATTTTCCAGTTGGTTCTTTTAATCACTCATATGGTATGGAAACTTATTTGCGTTTAAATAGAGTTTATAATGCCAACACTTTTAGAGAGTGGCTTAATGTGTATTTGAAGGAACAATTTATATATACAGATGCTTTAGCTATAAAAATGCTTTATGAATATTTAAATGATAATAATTTAAGGTCAGTTTATGAGTTAGATAGACTTATAACAGTTCAATGTGTAGCTAAAGAAAGTAGAAATGCTGGGAAATTAGTGGCTAGCAGAATGATAAAGCTTTTCATGGAGTTGTATGATATAGATTTATTAAAAAATTATGATGAAAAGCTTAGGAAAAAAGAATGCTTTGGACATCCTGCATTAGTATTTGGAATGCTTATGTATTCTTTAGGATTTAATTTAGAAGAAGCTATAATTTATCATATGTATAGTACAATTTCAACTCTTATAAGCAATGCAGTAAGAACTATTCCATTAGGTCAAAAAGATGGTCAGATATTACTTAAAGAATTTATTGAAGAAGCTGGGAAGCTTTATGATGTAGTAATTAATTTAGATTACGATTATTTTGGAGCTAATAGTCCAGGTTTAGAGCTTTCACAAATAAAGCATGAAATTATGGAATTTAGGCTTTTTATGTCGTAATAAAAATTCTATAGTAACTTATGAATTATGAGTGTTCTTTAAAGGATAATCGTAATTCATAAGTTATAAATTTATAAATAAAAAGAAAGGGTGTTGATTTTATGAAACCAGTAGTTATAGGGGTTGGAGGTCCTGTAGGTAGTGGAAAAACGCTACTTATAGAAAGGGTAACTAGAAAAATGAATGATAATTATAATTGTGCAGTTATCACAAATGATATATATACAAAAGAAGATGCTAAATTTATGGTGAAAAACTCTGTTTTAGATGAAAATCATGTTATTGGTGTTGAAACAGGAGGATGTCCACATACAGCAATAAGAGAAGATGCTTCTATGAACTTTGAGGCTTTAGAAGAATTAAAGAATAGATTTGATGATTTAGATATAATTTTTCTAGAAAGTGGAGGAGATAATTTAGCAGCAACTTTTAGTCCTGATTTAGTTGATTTTTCTATATATATAATTGATGTTGCCCAAGGGGAAAAGATACCAAGAAAAGCAGGTCAAGGTATGATAAAAAGTGATTTATTTATTATAAATAAGGTAGATTTAGCACCATATGTTGGAGCAGATTTAGAGGTTATGAGAAAAGATACATTAGCTTTTAGAGATGAAAAGAGTTTTATATTTACAAATCTTAAAACTGATGAAGGAATAGATACTGTTATAGATTGGATTAAGAAAAATTGTTTATTAGAGGATATTTATTAATATGATTAACGAAGTAGTATCTAAAAATAAATACTCAGGTATTATAGAGTTAGTATTAGAAAATAAAGACAATAAAACAATATCAACTAAAAAAATTTATAAGGGGCTATCAAGAGTATCACCATCAACTAAAATGGATAGAGAAAATATATCAACATTCTATTTAATAGGGCTTGGAGGAGGATATATTGAGGGTGAGAAATATAAAAATACTTTTATATTAAAAGATGAAACAAGAGCAATAATAACAACTCAAGCATCAACTAAGGTGTATAAATGTACACATGGACTTAAAGCGGAGCAAGAAACTATTATAAGGATAGGGAAAAATAGTATATTAGAATATATAACAGACTCTGTAATTTTATATAAGGATGCAATATATAAACAAGTAAATAACATATATTTAGATGAAACATCAACATTAATCTATAGTGATGGAATTACTGCTGGTTGGTCTCCAGAAGGTGATAAATTTAAATATAATAGTGTTCAATTAAAAAGTAATGTATATATAAATGACAAAATAGTATTACTAGATAATTTAATTATTAATCCTACCAATAATGATGTTACTCAATTAGGGTTTTTTGAAGAATATTTAAATTTTGGAACAATACTTGTTATTAATAAGAATATTACAGATGAGGTTGTAGAAGAAATAAGAAAATTATTGGCAAAGATAGATTTACCAATAGATTATGGTATATCAAAACTAGAAACAACTGGTTTTGTACTTAGGGTGTTAGGAAATTTAACTCAGCACATAGAATATGTTATGAATGTTTGTCACAATTATGTGAGAAAAAGTTTTTTGGATTCTAAAGAGTTAATTATAAGAAAAAATTAATATCTAAATTTAACAAATGATAAATCTAAGAGGAGTGATTCTATGATTATTCATGGTGATGTAGCATTTATGGTTTTATCAACTACACTTGTTTTAATTATGACACCAGGATTAGCATTTTTTTATGGAGGTTTAGTTGAAAGGAAAAATGCTTTAACAATTATGTTTCAGGTATTTATAGCTATTGGAATTGTATCTTTATTATGGATATTTGGAGGATTTAGTTTAGTCTTTGGTGATGATATTATTGGCATTATAGGTAATCCACTTCAATTTTTTGCGTTTAAAGATATTACATATACAATAGATTTAAAATATAGTGAAACTATTCCATTTATATTATTTTTTATGTATCAAATGATGTTTGCAATTATAACAGCGCCTCTAATGACTGGTGCTTTTGCAAATAGACTTACTATAGGTGGATGGATAAAAATACTTATTATTTGGATGATACTTATTTATTTCCCAGTAGCTCATTGGGTTTGGGGTGGAGGATTTCTATCAAAATTAGGATTTGTAGATTTTGCAGGTGGTGCAGTAATACATATTACATCAGGATTTGGTTGTTTAGGTGGAATTTATGTATTAGGTGAAAGAAAAGTGAAAAATGAAAAAGGACCTTTTAATTTAGGCTTATTAGCATTAGGAGGTGGACTTTTATTATTTGGATGGTTTGGATTTAATGCCGGAGGTACTTTGGCTGCGGCTAATGTAGCTGCAATTGTTTTTGCTAATACAGGAATTGCTGCTGCAGCCGGAATGATAGTTTGGTTGATACTATATTCAATGCACAACAATAAAAGAGCATCTTTTTTAGAAATGATTGTAGGAGCAGTAGCTGGTCTTGCAACAATTACACCAGCTTCAGGATATGTTACGCCTTTAAGTGCAGTTATAATAGGTGCTTTAGGAGGTCTTGTATGCTTCTTTTGTGTAGAATATGAAAGAAAGAAATGGGATGATGCACTTGATGTTTGGGGAGTTCACGGAATGGGTGGATTACTTGGAACATTATTAATAGGAGTATTTGCTAATCCAAAAGTTAATAATATAAGTGCAGGGATAAATCAATTTCTAATTCAGGCATTAGGAGCCTTAATTATTGGAGTATATTCAATTGTAGTTACTTTTTTAATATTTAAAGTTGTAGATAAGATTAAACCAATAAGAGTAAGTGAAGAAATTCAAAGAAAAGGTTTAGATCAAGAGTTTTTCCAAGAAAGTTATGAAACTAAGCAAGAATAACTAAAAAATAATATGAAATAGGAGGAAAAAATGTTAGGAGTAGTTTTAATATATGTAGGAGTTGTTCTTATTCTTAATGGAATAGGAAGACTTTGCAATATTGATGCAAAATCAACTGCAGTATTTAATGTATTTACAGGTATGTTATCATTTATATTAAACATAGTAGCAGTAATACAAGGAAATTATTTTGCTGCAGGAACTGGTCTTTTATTTGGATTTACATATTTATATATTGCAGCTCGTAGTATATTTAATTTAGATGGAAGATTATATGGATGGTATTGTTTGTTTGTGGCAATAAATACTATTCCTTTAGCCTTTATTGATGGAAGTACACAAAAATTTATACAATTTACTGTAGGAAATATATATTGGATATTTATATGGCTTTTATGGGGTTTATTGTGGTTAACTGGATTTATAGAGTTAGTAATGAAAAAAGATTTGGGTAAATTTGTTGGATATTTATCAGTTTTTGATGGTATTGTAACTGCATGGATTCCAGGATTCTTATTATTAATAAATATGTATCCAAAATAAAATTTAATATAATAAATTATTTTATAAAAAATCATGAGGCTGTTATAAAATAGCCTCATGATTAGTTTTTAGGGAGGAATAAATGTGAATAGAAAGATAATGAAAGTTTTAATTTTTTTATTAATATTTATAAATATACATGTTAACTATATTGCATTAGCTTGTGAACCAAATGAAAAATCTGCAAATGATAAAAGTAATTTTATCATTTGCATTGATCCAGGTCATCAAGGAAAAGGAGATAATAGAGGAGAACCAGTAGCGCCAGGATCAAATAATAAAAAAGCAAGGGTATCTTCAGGTACAGCAGGAGTTGCTACTAAAAGAGCTGAGCATGTTGTAAATTTAGAAGCAGCAATGATACTAAAGGAAATTTTGGTTAATAATGGATATAAAGTTGTTATGACAAGAGAAAGTGCAGATGTAAATATTAGTAATGTGGATAGGGCTGAAATTGCTAATAAAGCCAATGCGGATATTACAATAAGGATTCATTGTGATAGTATTAACGATGGAGGAAAGGTAGGAGCTTCAATATTAGTTCCTTCTAAAGAAAGTAAATATACAAGTACTATTTATGAGGAAAGTAATAAATATGCAACTATATTATGTAACAATTTAAAAGAAAGTAATGTAAAGGTAAATGGGATATTTGAAAGAAGTGATATTACAGGATTTAATTGGTCTAAAGTTCCAGTGATAATTTTAGAAATGGGATTTATGAGTAATTATAATGAAGATAGAATGTTAAGTAATCCAGAATATCAAAGAATGCTAATGGAATGTGTAGCAAAATCAATAGATGAATATAGAGTTACAGAAAAATATAATTAAAATATAAATTTAGGGGGAAGGGAGTAATGTATTTATTAGCATAATAAATACATTATATATAAATTAAAGTAATAAAAATAAAAAGTTTGGATAAAATAAATTTATAAGATAGTTCTAAGTACTTTTATATTTAATATTAAGATACATTTTGTACAAGCTAAAATTAAGTAGATTAAAATGATTTTAGGAGGTGTAAGTTTGAAAAAATATGATTCCATTTATTATTGGCAAAATTATTTATGTAAACAAGATGAAATGTATATAAAGCCAAATGCGTATGTTTTAAAATTTTCATTAATAAACACTTATAGTAAAGATGTATTTTGTAATTGGTATTCATTTAAGTCATATGAAGCTTTAATTGGATTTATAAGATATGTTGTTGTACCATCAAGTTATATAACTAAAGTTTTTGGAAAAGAACAAGAAACTATCTTTATTGATGCGTTAAATGAGGAAGATACAATTGAGCTAATAGAAGATAGTGATATTAAGAATAAATTAGACGTGATTTTAGAGATAAATCAAGAATATAATTTATTAAAAAGTTTAAAAAATAATTTTACTGTAGATAAAATGAAAAGATATATAAATCTAGTAAATATCAATAATAGTATAAAGAATAATATTTTTAGTAATTTAGAGTTTTTTGAAAATGTAAATGTTATTGGCAGAGAATTAGTTAAGGAATTTGAAGCAGATAATATGCTATCAGACTTAGAAAGTCATATGTCATTAAACAAAAAACAAATAATAGACATGTTTGATGGAATTGATAAAAATCCATTTATGTTAAAAAAACTAAATACTTATTTAACTAATACACTTGTATTTTAATATAATTGTTAAAAATGGTGAATTTAATATTATTAAATTCACCATTTTTATTTTAATATAAATATTTTAAATAGAGATTAGATATATAAGATTTTTAAATATTTATATAAATATTATGGTAAATTAATATGAAGTATTAACAAGATTTAAAATAGATGATATATTAATATATGTTAAATTGTAAGGAGAAAAAATTAAAAAATAAAAGAAACATAAGTTAAGTCCTTAGAAATTAATTTAATATTTTGCTTGTAAAATATTAAATTATGAATAATAATATTTAACAAGCATAAAAAGATAAATGAAAGATGTGATATTTAATGAATAATAAATTTTTACCTATAAGTAAGGAAGATATGAAAGAAAGAGGCTGGGAGCAGTGCGATTTCATTATTGTAACTGGTGATGCCTATGTAGATCATCACAGTTTTGGGACAGCAGTAATATCTAGAGTATTAGAACATGCAGGATATAAAGTTGGAATAATAGCTCAACCAGATTGGCATAGTACAGATGATTTTATGAAACTTGGAAGACCAAGACTTGCATTTTTGGTTAATGCAGGAAATATGGATTCTATGGTTAATCATTATACTGTAAGTAAGAGAGTTAGAGAAAAGGACCTTTATTCTCCAGGTGGGAAAATGGGACTTAGACCGGATAGGGCAACTATTGTTTATTGTAATAAAATAAGAGAAGCTTATAAAAATATCAATATTTGTATTGGTGGAGTTGAAGCAAGTCTTAGAAGATTTGCTCATTATGATTATTGGGCAGACAAAGTTAGAAAATCAATATTAACTGATAGTGGTGCTGATCTTTTAATATATGGTATGAGTGAAAAGCAAATAGTTGAAGTTGCTAACTATTTAAATGAAGGTTTTGAGGCTAAGTATATAAGACACGTACCAGGTACATGTTATTTAGCAGATAGTTTAGATGAAATCTATGAAGAACATATAGTTATACCTTCATATAAGGAAGTATCAACAGATAAAATCAAATATTGTGAAGCTTTTAAAATTACATATCAAGAACAAGATCCTATTAGAGGAAAAACTATAGTTCAAGATCAAGGAGATAAGTTTTTAGTAGTTAATAAACCAGAAGTTATTTTAAATAGAGAAGAATTAGATGCGGTTTATGATTTACCTTTTACTAAAGAATATCACCCTATATATGAAGAGATGGGAGGAATTCCAGCCCTAGAAGAGGTTAAATTTAGTATAGTTGGATCAAGAGGATGTTTTGGAAATTGTTCATTTTGTGCAATTACATTCCATCAAGGAAGAGCAGTTCAAAGTAGAAGTGAAGAATCTATAGTTAAAGAAGCTAAAGAAATGACAGAAATGAAAGACTTTAAGGGATATATTCATGATGTTGGTGGTCCTACAGCAAACTTTAGAAAACCTGCATGTAAACATCAACTAACTATAGGAGCGTGTAAAACTAAGCAATGTTTAAGTCCAGGTGTATGTAAAAATATGGAGGTAGATCATAAGGAATTCTTAAGTGTACTTAGAAGTGTAAGAAGTTTACCTAAGGTTAAAAAGGTATTTGTTCGTTCAGGAATTAGATATGATTATGTAATGGCAGATAAAGATGATACATTCTTTAAAGAATTAGTAGAGCATCATGTAAGTGGTCAATTAAAAGTTGCCCCTGAACATGTATCTGAAGAAGTATTAAAGCATATGGGGAAACCAGCAGGAAGAACATATGAGGACTTTAGGCAAAAATTCTTCAGAATAACAGAAAAACTTGGTAAGAAGCAATACATAATTCCATACCTTATGTCAAGTCATCCAGGAAGTACATTAAAGGAAGCTATTAAGCTTGCAGAATATCTAAGAGACATAAAATATCAACCAGAACAAGTTCAAGATTTTTATCCAACACCAGGAACATTATCAACAACTATTTTTTATACAGGATTAGATCCTATAACAATGAAGCCAGTATATGTTCCTAAAACTAAAGAAGAAAAAGCAATGCAAAGAGCGCTTCTTCAATTTAGCAATCCAAAGAATTATAATATAGTTTATGATGCATTAATGAAAGCAGGGAGAGAAGATTTAATAGGAAATGGACCTAAATGCTTAATTAAGTCTAAGGAACAGAGATATAAGGAAGCTCATGGATTAGTTAGATCAAAAGCTAAAGGAAACACTGGAAAATCAAAGTCTTTTAATAGCAATAGTAAATCTTCTTTAAGTAGAAATAAGAAATCAAATGATAAAAATAATTCGAGAAGAGGAAAAGAAAGTAATTTAAAAGGCAATAGAGATAGTAATAGAAATTCTAAAAATGCAAGAAAAAAAAGTTAAGTAACTAAGAGTTAAAATAAAAATTAAGACTTAAAGATAATTTATTCTTAAGTCTTAATTTTTCAATTTTAACTCTTAGTTTTTTTATTTATAAATATTAAGATTTAGAGCATTCTTTACATACATTTATGGTATTACCTTCTTCATCTTTTTTACTCCAAACTAACTTAACACGCTTTCTTCCACAGATAGGACATGTACCTCTCCAACCAGGGAGTGTTTTAATATATTTACCTCGTCTTTGTTTACTCATTTTATATCCCTCCTTTTGATATTTACACTAATTTATATTAATTAGTGTATTTAATTATGCATTAACATAAAAAATTATTATAACCTTAAATAAAATACTCGTAAATGATGATTGTTTAAGAAAAAAAATATGAAGCATACTAAAATATAATCAATTAAGTTAAAGATTGTTATTTTTTAAACAAATTTTAACGAAAGTATTTACTATTATATAAAAGAGTAGTATTATATATTTAAAGATAATAATTATTAACTAATATAAAATATCAAGAAAAATAATTTTAAGGAGTGTTAATTATGAAAATAGTAGTAGTTGGATGTACACATGCAGGAACAGCTGCAGTAGTTAATTTAAAAGAACTTCATCCAGAAAGTGAAATCACTATATATGAAAAAAATGATAATTTATCATTTTTATCATGTGGTATAGCATTAAATGTTGGTGGGGTTATAAAAGAAACTAAAAATCTTTTTTATAATTCACCAGAAAATCTATCTAAAATGGGTGTTATAACTAATATGAAGCATGAAGTTTTAGATATAGATTTTGATAATAAAACCTTAAAAGTTAAGAATCTTTTAACTGATGAGGAGTTTGAAGATAATTATGATAAATTAGTTTTAACTTTAGGATCATGGCCAATAGTTCCTAAGTTTGAAGGTGGGGACCTAGAAAATATATTATTATGCAAGAATCATGACCATGCAATAGAAATAATAGAAAAATCAAAAGAAGCTAAAAATGTAGTAATAATTGGTGCTGGATATATTGGAGTTGAGCTTGTAGAAGCTTTCGAAATGCAAGGTAAGAAAGTAACTTTAATAGATGCAGAAGATAGAATTATGGCTAAGTATCTTGATAAAGAATTCACAGATATTGCAGAAAAAGAGTTTGCGGATAAAGGTGTAAATTTAGTATTAGGAGAAAAAGTATCTAAGTTTGAAGGTGAAAATGGAAAAGTAACTAAAGTTGTTACTGAAAAAGGAAGCTACGAAGGTGATTTAGTAGTATTATGTATTGGATTTGCACCAAACACTAAACTTATTCAAGGTAAATTAGATACTCTTCCAAATGGAGCTATAATAATAGATGAATACATGAGAACAAGCAGAGAAGATGTATTCGCAGCAGGGGATTGTTGTGTAGTTACTTACAACCCAGCTCATGATACAAGATACATACCACTTGCAACAAATGCTGTAAGAATGGGAACTTTAGTTGCAAGAAATATAGTGAAGCCAACGCTTAAGTATATGGGTACTCAAGGAACATCAGGAATTAAGATTTATGAAAAGTGTATAGCATCAACTGGATTAACTGAAGAAGTTGCTAAGGCTACAACTAAGATGAATGTTGCATCAGTAAGTTTAACTGATAATTATAGACCAGAATTTATGCCAACATATTTACCAGCTACTGTAAAGATAGTATTTGATAAAGATACAAGAAGAGTAATTGGAGGACAAATAATTTCTGATATAGATTTAACTCAATTTATGAACACTTTATCAGTAGTTATACAAAATGAAATGACTGTTGAAGAACTTGCAATGACAGATTTCTTCTTCCAACCTCATTTTAATAAACCATGGAGTATTTTAAATGCAGTTGCATTAAAGGCACTATAAAAAATAAAGAGTCGTATTATACGACTCTTTATTTTTTATTAATTATTATATTTTTAAATATAATTCTAAATGAAATACTCGTAAATAAGTATAACTTAACAACAAAATATTAAAAAAGTGTGATTACCTTTACATAATCGTTAAAATATGTATAATATTAAATATAAAGCTAACGGAGAGGATGAAATATAATGGGGAATTTAAAAACAGTATTAGTTAAACTAGGGATTACATTAAGTATATTTCTAGGGGTATATTTAGCAATATATTTTTGTTTTGATGTAGTAGGTTTAGCAAAAGAACCTAAAATGATGAATGAATATAAATCAGCATATACACAATTAAAGGAATTGGAAACTGAATTTAATACTTTATCTGCAGAAAATAATGAAGAAGCTAATAAAGAAAAAATAGAAGAGTTAAAGTCAGAAATAATTTTACTTGAAGAAGAAATACAAAAGGTTAAGGAATAGAGGAAAATTTATGGGAAAAGGTAAACGTAATAAAATAAAATCAAAAAAGAGTAATAAATTAAATAAAAATACTACTCCAAAAATGTCTTTAAAAGAAAAGTTTTTTACTGGAATTAAAGAATATAAATTTATTATTATTTTAGCAGTAATATTTAGTGTTTATGTATCATTATTTCCAAAAGATTATACAAGTGATTTAATAGATATGGAAAAACAAATAGAAGTGCTTACTTCTAAATTAGATGAATTTAATAGTAGTAATGAAGATATAAATAGAGAAGTAGAAGAGTTAACTGCTAAAAGAGACAAGCTTAAGGAAGAATTAGATAATTTAAAATCAAATTAAAAATAAAAAACAGGTTACTAATTATGTTAGTGACCTGTTAATTTTTTAAACGCTTTCATTAATTTTATTCTTTATATGATAAGAAAATGGAAAAATGTAATAGGATAAGGATTAGAAAAAAGGATACCATATAAATGAGGTGATAATTTTATGGGAAATCAAATGAAAAAAACTAAAAAACAACATAAAAATGTTAATCATAATCCACAAGTTGAAAGTGTTAAGGCTTGTTTTGGTGAACCTAAGGCAAAAACATATGACCCAACAGATTTTAAAATTTAGCTAAAGGTGTGAAATTTTATGGAGAAATATGATTATGTATTTAGATGGTTGAAAAAAGCGTCAAAACCTGAAAGACATATAGAAGAGATGGAGACCTTTGCTAAAAAGCATCCAATTACTTTTATGAAATTTCATAAATCATCTGCAGCAATAGTGAAAAATGAAGAAACAGATGCTAATTATATAAAGGCTAAGGAAGAGTTAACTAAACTATTTGATGAAAATGAAAACGACTTTAAACCAATTTTTGATGCAATAAAAAATAAATTTAAGTATTAAAATATTAAGTAAAAGTTTAATAAAAATTTAATTAAACTTATAATATGTAAAATTAAAGTATACTCGAGGTAAAAGTTATGGATAATAATAAAAATAGAATGAAGGATAGAGAAAAATCTAAAAATGAACTTAGGAAGATTGATCCTACAGGAAATTCTGAAGTAGGAATAGAAAATGGAGAGAAAATAGGAGCACATGATCATAACAAAAAGAGTTATAAAACGTATGAGTGGATGCAAGATAAATAGTTATATATCTAACAATATATAATTTAAATAAATTTATAAATAAAGAAAGTAGATAGATTATTTATGTAAGTATAAATCTATCTGCTTTCTTTTTATTATGAAAGATTAATTATTACATTTAGTATTAACATAGGTATATTAAAATAAAAGTATCCATGTAATTCTTGATATTAGGTAATATGATAACTATAATTACAATATAAGAGTATCAAAAACTTAAATTTTAACCTTAGGGGAGAAGTAGTATGGAAAATGGTATTATAACTAGTAATAAAGAAAAAGTAAAAGTAAAGAAACCAAAACATTATAAAGTTGTTATGCATAATGATGATTTTACCACTATGGAATTTGTAGTAGATGTATTAATGACGGTTTTTAATAAAGATCTAAATGAATCAAATAAAATAATGATGGATGTTCATAAAATAGGAAAAGGTATAGTTGGATTATATCCATTTGATATTGCAACAACAAAGGTAGCCATTGCTTTAGGTATGGCAAAAGAAGAAGGTTTTCCTTTTAATATAACTATTGAGGAGGCTTAAAGAAATGGAATTATCTAAAGAGGTCAATAATATTATTGTAGAGTCTTATGAATTTGCAAAGAGTAATAAAGATGAATTTGTAACAGCAGAGCACTTATTATATGCTATTACTTTTGAGGAAAGATTTATAGAAGCAGTAGATGAATTAAATAGTGATGCTTTAGCTTTAAGAGAAAATTTAGTTAATTATATTAGTGAATATGTGGAGGAAAGTAAAGGGTCTAAAATACAAGAAAGTTATAGTTTTCAACAAGTTATTATAAGAGCAAGTGAGCAAGCTATTTTTTCAAATAGAACCAGCATTACAATGGAGCATATTATTTCTGCAATATACGATTTAGATGATAGTTATGCAGTTTATTATCTTATAGAAGCTGGAATAGAAAAAAGAGATTTACTATATCATCTTTGTCATGATGCAAGCACTAATGAGTATGAGGATAATAAAGTTAATAGTGAAGATAGTGAATTACTAAATAATGATAATGTAGACGAATATAATGAAATGAGTAATTATAATAAAAAAAGTAGTTTATTAGAGTCATTAACTATTAATTTGAATGAAGTAGTTAGAGATGAAAATTCTGATCCACTTATAGGAAGAGAAGATATTTTAGAGCGTACAATTCAAATTCTTTGTAGAAGAACAAAAAATAATCCAATTCATGTAGGGGAACCTGGTGTTGGTAAAACTGCAATAACTTTAGGGTTAGCAAAGATGATTAATGAAGGAATGGTTCCAGAGGTATTAAAAAATGCAGAAATTTTTTCTTTAGATATAGGAGCTAGCTTAGCAGGTACTAAGTATAGAGGAGATTTTGAAGAAAGAATTAAAAAAGTTTTAGATGAAATAAAAAAACATGAAAAACCTATAGTTTATATAGATGAAATTCATACAATAGTTGGAGCAGGAGCTATTGGAGGTGGTTCTTTAGATACTTCTAATCTTTTAAAGCCGTATTTAATGGAAGGAAAAATAAGGTTTATTGGAGCAACTACTTATGATGAATATAAGAAATATTTTGAAAAGGACAAGGCTTTAAGTAGAAGGTTTCAAATAGTCGAAGTAAAAGAAACTACAGAAAAAGAAACTATTGAGATAATTAAAGGATTAAAATCTCATTATGAAAATTATCATAATGTTAAATATACGGATAATGCCATATGTTCAGCAGTAGCATTAAGTAGTAAATATATTAATGATAGATTTTTGCCAGATAAGGCAATTGATATAATTGATGAAGCTGGAGCATATTGCTCAATTAATAGGGATAAATTTAAGAGTGAAGATAATATAGTAATTGATGAAGATATAATAGAAGCAGTAATTTCAAAGGTATGTCATATACCTAAAAAAACAGTTGAGAAAGATGAAATATCATCACTTAAAGAGCTTGAGTACAATTTAGAAAAAAATATATTTGGTCAAGATACTGCAATTCACGAAGTTGTAAGATGTATAAAAATGTCTAGGGCAGGGTTAAATGATTCCAATAAACCAATTAGTTCATTATTATATGTTGGGCCAACAGGAGTTGGAAAAACGGAAGTTTGTAGGGTATTAGCAGAAAGTCTTAATGTTAAGCTTATTAGATTTGATATGAGTGAATATTCTGAAAAGCATGCAGCTTCAAAGCTTATAGGAGCACCTCCAGGATATGTTGGATATGAAGAAGGTGGACTTTTAACAGATACTATTAGGAAAAATCCACATTGTGTACTTTTATTAGATGAGGTGGAAAAAGCTCATCCTGATATTCTTAGTGTTTTGTTGCAAGTGATGGACTATGCAACTTTAACTGATAATCAAGGAAGAAAAGCAGATTTTAGAAATGTTATATTGATTATGACATCTAATGCTGGAGCTAGAGATATTGGAAAAAATGTTGTAGGATTTGGTGAGAGAATTATTGAAGGTTCAGCTATAATGGACGAGGTTAAAAAGTTCTTTACACCTGAATTTAGAAATAGACTTGATAAAGTAATAGTATTTAATCATTTGAATAAAGAAATGGCATTAGATATTGCTAGAAAAGAGTTAAATAAATTTAGAAATCAATTAGAACAGAAGAATATAAACATTGATTTTGATGATGAATGTATTTGTTTTGTTGCTGAAAAAGGTGTATCACAAGAATATGGAGCTAGAGAAATAATAAGAATAATAAACCAAGAAATTAAGCCTATGCTTGTAGATGAAATTCTTTTTGGTAAGTTAAGTAATGGGGGAGAAGTAGCTGTTACTGTTGCTGACGGTAAATTTATATATAGTTAATTACTTAATAAATTAAATGATAAATTTACATTTAAAATACCCTCATATGTTTTAATTCCTATTAATATAATTAATATAGTTAAGTATATATGGGGGTGTAAAAATGGATAACGTATTAAATATTGATAAATGTAAAATTTGTGGTGGACTAGTTAGAATAGAAAATAATGAATATGGAACTAGTAAACTTTGTACTTTCTGTGGATATTTTTATAATAAAGAAAACTTAAGTGACGAACATAATTGTAATTGTGGAGAGCAACATAATACTGAAAATATAATAGAATATTTACAGCCATGTGGTGCCTACAAATTAGTAACATTAAGTGGGGTTGCAAAGTCTGGGAGCCTAGGAGAAAACTTAACAGAGGAACAAGTGTTAAAAATGTTTAATTTTAGTGATATATCTAGACTAGATATGAAAAAAACTTATATTAACTATAGAAATGTAGAAACAAACGAGTTTAAAATAATTTTTGGTAATGGTAAGCCGGAAAGTTATGATGAGTTTATTGGAAAACTTTAAAAGCAGCTAAAAGTTAATATATATTTTAAATTAAGAGTAGCATTTATTTATAAGAAAATAAATGCTATTTTTTTAGTCATAAATAATTATTCATTAGGATAAAAATTTCAGAAATTTAAAAAGGATAAGTAAATAAAAAGCTTAAAAAATCATATTTATTGATATAAATGTAGTGAAAGTGTCAAAAGTTATTAAAATTTTATTAGAGATTTGTTGACAAGGGTTAGAAAATATCATAATATAAATACAAATAAATATTTAAAAACAGTGATAAAGAGGAGTAAGGAATAGGACGTATTAAGAGAGGAAGGTCTAGGCTGTAAGCCTTCTATATGAAATATCCTGAAGGTAGCTTTTGAGTTTCTTTGGTGAAATAATAGTAGTCAAAGACGGCATTCTAGTCGTTATATTAAATAAGAGCCTATAAGAAGTAAATTGTTAATTTACTTAGTAGGAATAAAGGTGGTACCGCGAGTCTTCGTCCTTTTTTTAGGACTAAGGCTCTTTTTTTATGTGAACTTTTGGTATTTTGTTAAATAGGTAGGGGTAATGGGAATAGAGTTAAAAATAAAATTATGGATATTATAATTAAAGTAATGTTATTTTTATATGAGGTTAAAGAAATTTAAATTTGTAAAGTGGTCTTTATATAAGAACTTTAAATATATAAAAAACTATTCAGGAGGTTTTATTAATGGAAGAAAAGAAAAATTTAGCCACAACGTATAATCCAAAAGATTTCGAAGAAAGAATTTATAAAACATGGGAAGAGAAAAAATATTTCACTCCTGTTGTTGATAAAACTAAGAAGCCATTTTCAATTGTAATGCCACCACCAAATATAACTGGTAGACTTCACTTAGGTCATGCTCTTGATAATACACTTCAAGATATGCTTATAAGATTTAAGAGAATGCAAGGGTACTGTACTTTATGGTTACCAGGACAAGACCATGCTTCTATAGCAACTGAAGTTAAAGTTGAAAATGAATTACTAAAGCAAGGCTTAGTAAAGAAAGAAATGGGAAGAGAAGCATTCTTAGAAAAAGTTTGGGAATGGTCTGATGAGTATAGAGGTCATATAAGAGAACAACTTAAAAAGATGGGTGTTTCTGCTGACTTTACAAGAGAAGCTTTCACAATGGATGAAAATTTAAATAAAGCTGTAAGAACAGTATTTGTTAAATTATACAATGAAGGACTTATATACCAAGGAAACAGAATAACTAACTGGTGTCCAAAATGTACTACAGCATTATCAGATGCAGAAATTGAATATGAAGAAAAAGAAGGTAGCTTCTGGCATATTAACTATCCATTAGCAGATGGTTCAGGTTACTTAGAAATAGCTACTACAAGACCGGAAACATTACTTGGAGATACTGCTGTTGCTGTTAACCCAAATGATGATAGATTTAAGCACCTTATAGGTAAGACATTAAAATTACCACTAACAGATAGAGAAATTCCAGTAGTTGGTGATGATTATGTTGATATTGAATTTGGAACAGGTGCAGTTAAAATAACTCCAGCACATGATCCAAATGACTTTGAAGTTGGTAAGAGACATAACCTTCCAATAATCAGAGTAATGGATGACCACGGTGTAATTAATGAACTAGGTGGAAAATACCAAGGTTTAGATAGATATGAAGCTAGAAAACAAATGGTTAAAGATTTAGAAGAACAAGGATTACTTGTTAAAGTTAAGCCTCATACTCACAATGTAGGAACACATGATAGATGTGGAACAGTTGTTGAACCAATAGTTTCAAGACAATGGTATGTTAAGATGGAATCTTTAGCAAAACCTGCTATTGATGTTGTTAGAAATGGAAAGACTAAATTCGTTCCAGAAAGATTTGATAAAATATACTTCAATTGGATGGAAAATATTCAAGATTGGTGTATTTCAAGACAATTATGGTGGGGACATAGAATACCAGTATTCTACTGTAATGATTGTAACCATATGATGGTTGAAGTTGAAGCTCCATGCAAGTGTTCAAAATGTGGTTCTGAAAACTTAAGACAAGATGAAGATGTACTTGATACTTGGTTCTCATCTGCATTATGGCCTTTCTCAACTTTAGGTTGGCCAGAAAAAACAGAAGATTTAGATTTCTTCTATCCAACTAATGTTTTAGTTACTGGATATGATATCATATTCTTCTGGGTTGCTAGAATGATATTCTCAGGATTACACAACATGGAAGAAACTCCATTTGATACAGTATTAATTCATGGTATCATAAGAGACGCTCAAGGAAGAAAGATGAGTAAATCTTTAGGTAATGGTGTTGATCCATTAGAAGTTATTGATGAATACGGTGCAGATGCATTAAGATTTATGCTTGTAACTGGTAACTCTCCAGGTAATGATATAAGATATATTCCAGAAAGAGTTGAAGCTGCAAGAAACTTTGCTAATAAGATGTGGAATGCATCAAGATTCGTTATGATGAACTTAGATAAGGAAGTAATGAATAAGTATTCAGACTGCAAAGAATATAGCTTAGCTGACAGATGGATATTATCTCAAATGAACACTTTAGTTAAAGAAGTAACTGAAAACATGGAAAAATACGAATTAGGAATAGCTCTTCAAAAGGTTTATGACTTTATGTGGACTGAATTCTGTGATTGGTATATAGAACTTGTTAAACCAGTATTCTTTAGCGATGATGAAAAGGCTAAGGGAGTAGTTTATAATGTATTATATACTGTATTAACTACAGGATTAAAATTATTACATCCAGTAATGCCATTTATTACAGAAGAAATTTACACTACTTTAACTGATGGAGAATCTATAACAATTTCTTCATGGCCAGAATTTACTGAGGAATTAGTAAATACTAAGGCTGAAAAAGATATGGAATTTGTTATTGAAGCTATTAAG
Organism: Clostridium celatum; assembly: GCF_021412605.1. NCBI lineage: Bacteria > Bacillati > Bacillota > Clostridia > Eubacteriales > Clostridiaceae > Clostridium > Clostridium celatum. The sequence continues at coordinate 7,996 of NZ_JAJKGM010000040.1, read as the reverse complement.
GGATTAAGAAATGTTAGAGCTGAAATGAATGTTCCACCATCAAGAAAAGCCAAAGTAATTTGTTATATTTCAGATGAAGCAAAAGAAGCATTTACAGCAGGTATTCCATATATGGAAAAACTAGGTTCAGCTTCAGAAGTTGAATTCATAGCTGATAAAGCTTTAGTTCCAGAAAATGCAGTATCATTAGTTGTTAAGGGTGGAGAGTTATTTATGCCACTTCTTGATTTAGTTGATAAAGAAAAGGAACTTGAAAGATTAAATAAAGAAAAGAAGAAATTAGAAGGTGAAGTTACAAGAATTGAAAAGAAGCTTTCTAATGAAGGATTCGTAGCTAAAGCTCCAGAAGCAGTAATTGCTGGGGAAAAGGAAAAATTAGTTAAGTATCAAGAAATGTTAGATGCAGTATTAGTTAGAATAGATACTTTAAAATAGTTAAAAGTTAACTGTGGCAAGTGACAAGTTAAAATAATTTGTTACTTGCCATTTATTACTTTTACTAATAGAAAAGAACATACTTATATAAATACGAATAAAACTTATTTAAATGTAAAAAATACATTTAAGAGGTGAAAAATATATGGGTAGTAAAATTGTTCAAACTATAAAAAATAGTAGTGGTGAAATAATGGAATATGTTCTTGAAACAGGTGAAAGAGTTGATAAGGCTCAAGGTGTTTTAAGAGCTAAAAATGGTGAAATTGATGGTGTAATTATAGCTCATTCTAAAAAAGGCGAAGAATATTTAAGAACTAAACCAGATGGAACTGAAGGAAATAATTTATCATCAATGTCTAAGGAAGACTAAAATTAAATAATAAAATAAACAATAATACGTTAAAATAGCGTCTAACAAAGATAATTTAAGCTTTGTTAGGCGTTATTTTTATATAAATAATCTAAATAGTATAAAAAGTGTGGAAATACAAAATATAGATAGTTGCTATGATGATATGTTAAGATGTATCTAGATTCATAGTGTATAAGAGATTTTATGAAACATATGTTATGGCGATAATTGAAGGAGTTACTTGGATATTAGGTTCTTTTTTATATATAGTATATAATTATTACATAAATAGGAAGTTCATATGTGGTCAAAGTAGTAAGGAGTAGAAGAATTATGAATGAAATCTCTAGTGAAAGTATAAATGCATTTATACTTATATATAATTATTCAAGAAAATATTGTATTGATAAAATAGATAAAATACGTTGTAAATATAAGGAGATTGATGATAAATTAAATAGTGATTTAAATTACAAGATTACATGTTATTTAGAAGATGAAATTTTAAAGGATAGTATTAGGATAGGTATTTTAAGTAGTATTTTAATTTCATTAGAAAAATATGATATCAAAAATGAAAAGTTATTTAAAAATTCAAAGGAATTCATTAAGGAAATTTATAAAGAATCAACTATTAATTATAAAGAGTATAAATGTCAATTGAAAAGTAAAATAGATATAGTATGTAAGGATGAAATAAGTAAATTAGATGATTATATTGATAATATAAATAGTGAAGATGGTAAATTATATGGACTACAATTATTTTATAGACATGTTTTAACTAATAGAGAGTATTCAGAAAAGAAAAAAGCTGTATTAGATAGAGTTAATGAGTTTAAGAATTGTAAGACTATAAAAGAAGAAATATTTATTATGGATTATAAGGATAAGATTTATAGTGAAATTGAAAATAATTATAAAAATGAATATATATATGAATTAAATCTTTCAAATTATTCTTATATATTAGATGTTAAGGGAATAAATTTTTTAACAAACGCTGGATTTAATACGTATTGGTTTGATAATAAATTAAGTTGGGTAATAGAAAAAAATCATGAAGGATGGTATCATATTTATTTTTAATGGTATGTGTTTATATAAGTTATTTTTGTGGAACATATTATACTTTTAAGAAAAATATTAATAATTAAATAAGTATTTTAGAAGTTGGAATCCTAATCTAGGTTTCCTTTTTCTTTTATAAAATATAGTATATAATTATTACATAAATTAATATAAGAAGAGGTAAATAATGAGATACGAAGAAGCAATGAAATACATAACAGAGGTTGGAAATTTTGGATCTAATTATGGATTAGAAAGAACTTTTAAGTTGTTAGAGTTTTTAGGAAATCCACAAGAAGATTTAAAGCTTATACATATAGCAGGAACTAATGGCAAAGGATCCACTACTGCAATGATTACAGAAATCTTAATTGGTGCTGGTTATAAAGTTGGGATGTATACTTCTCCTTTTATTGAGGAATTTGAAGAAAGAATTCAAATAAATAGAAATAACATACCAAAAAATATTTTAGCAACATTAATGGATGAAGTTAAAGTTGCAGTAGATAAAGTTATAGAAGAAGGATACAATCATCCTACAGAATTTGAAATAATAACTGTATTAATGCTTTTATATTTTAAAAAAGAAAATATAGATTTTGGAGTAATTGAAGTTGGACTAGGAGGAATGTTAGATTCTACTAATGTTATTATACCAATACTTCAAGTTATAACTTCAATAAGTTTTGATCATACAAATTTATTAGGAAATACGTTGGAGGAAATAGCACAAGAAAAAGCTGGAATAATAAAAAAAGGTATCCCTACAGTAATATATCCTCAAGATGAATCAGTTCTAAATGTTATTAAAGATAAATGCTTAAAAATGGATTCAGAGCTTTATATAGCAAGTGATGAAAATTTAAGGTTTATAAGTATATTAAATGAGGATAAACCATACCAATTATTAAAATATAAGTGCGATAAAGAGGTAGATATATTATTACCTTTACTTGGAGAACATCAAATTACAAATTTAAGTGTAGCAATGAAAGCTATTGATGTCTTAAATGATAGAAAAATAGTAAATATACCTAAAGAGACTATAATGAAAAGTATAAAAAATGTTTCTTGGAAAGGTAGATTAGAAGTTTTATCAAACAGACCTTATGTTGTAATTGACGGTGCTCATAATATTCAAGGAATAAAAACATTAAGTAATAATATAAAGAAATATTTTAAATATGAAAATTTATATTTGATTTTAGGAATTCTAGCAGATAAAGACGTTGAGGAAATGATAAAAGTAATAACACCAATGGCGAAAAAGGTCTACGCAGTAACACCTAATTCAATAAGAGCAGAATTAGCAGGAGATTTGAAAAATGAAGTAATTAAGTATAATGAAAATTGTCAAGCGTTCAATAGTTATGAAGAAGCATATATGAATGCTATTAACGATGCTGAAAATGAAGATTTGGTTTTAGCAAGCGGCTCTCTTTATATGATTGGAGATATGAGAAAAGTAATCAATAACATGTAAATTAAATATATATGAATGCTAAAAAAAAAAACTGAAGGTAATATTTTTACTTTCAGCTTTTTTTTAGTGATGATAAGAAATATTTAATATTTTTCTTATAATACACTAAAATAAAATACTCGTAAATGAGTATAATATACAAAAAACTATAATCCTTAATTTTACATTTATTGAAAAGCTAATCATTTACTATTAAGGGAAAATATAATATACTAATATATAACAAAACAAAGGAGGTAATGTTTATGTCAAAACATTTACATATTATGGCCAACGAAGGCGATATAGCAGAAACAGTATTATTACCTGGAGATCCATTAAGAGCAAAGTTCATTGCAGAAAATTTCTTAGAGAATGCAGTTTGCTACAATGAAGTTAGAGGAATGTATGGATATACAGGAACATATAAAGGTAAAAGAGTTTCTATTCAAGGGACTGGAATGGGATTACCATCACATTCTATTTATGTTAATGAACTTATTCAATTTTATGGAGCAAAAAGACTTATAAGAATAGGATCAGCAGGTTCTTGTAGTGATGATGTTAATGTAAGAGATATAGTTTTAGCTCAAAGTGCATCAACAAATTCAGGAATAAATAAAAGAAGATTTAATGGTTTAGATTATGCACCAAGTGCTAATTTTGAATTATTATATGATGCATATAATATAGCAAAATCAAAAGGCGTAAATGTTAAAGTTGGAAATGTATTATCAAGTGACTTATTCTATGATGATACAAATCATTTTTCACTAAAAACTTGGGCTGATTATGGTGTTTTAGCTGTAGAAATGGAAACAGCAGAACTTTATACATTAGCAGCTAAAAATGGTGTTGAAGCATTATCAATATTAACAATATCAGATCATATTTTTAAAGGTGAAGAAACATCTCCAGAGGAAAGACAAAATACTTTCACAGACATGATGGAAATTGCATTACAATTAATAAAATAAAAAAGGTTAAAGCTCCTATCACAAAGTATATTACTTAATGTGATAAGAGCTTTTTTTATTTAATGAAATACAATAAATATTAACTTATGCTTATTTACTAATTAAAGACTATTTTTATATTCAATTAATGCTTTTGATAATTGGTCAGGACATGAAGTTCCTTTTCCTCTACAGTCAATTCCATGTAGTTTTTCAATCGCTTCATCAATATTCATACCTTTAACTAACATAGATATTCCAAATAAATTTCCAGGACACCCTCTAACAAACTCTACATTTTCAATAACATTATCTTTTACTTCTACATGTATTTCAGTAGAACATACTCCAGATGTTTTATAAACAAACATTATAATTCCCTCCAATATTTTTATATACTACATAATTATATATTGATATTGAAAAAAAATAAAGAAAAAATAAGTATAATAAGGAATAGTTCCCAAGTATGACTATTATGCATATAGTGTAACTAGATAGTACTTTAAACTTTTGAGGGGAGGTGTATGGATTGAACTCTATAGTTTTATGTAATACTGGTGCAGATTCTTTAACTCAAATAAATATGGATAATTATAACTTGATGAAAATACATTTTAACATAAGTGAAAGTCCTGTAGGTCCTCATGGTATTAAAAGTTATAATAAAAAAATAATAACGGCAAATAATTACTCTGATTCTATTTCTATATTTGAAGGAAATAAATTAACTGAAAAAAAGAATATAAAAATAGGGCCTAATCCTAATGACCTCATATTAGTAGATAATAAGATTTATGTAATATGTGGTGAGTCAAATGCTGTTGTAATTTATGATTTGTTAGAAGAAAGAGTTATTTTTGAAGTGCATTCAGGAAGCTGGCCTCATAGCATTGATTATTGTAGAAGAAAAATGATATCTTTTGTTGCAAATTTAGAGGAAAATTCTGTTAGTATTATTGCTTTAAATGATAACAATGTTGTAAGTTCTTTAGTAACTCCAGAATACCCATCGAAAGTTAAAGTATCTAGTGATGAAAAATTATTGTATGTTTGTGAAAGTTACTTAGGCAGTGATGAGGAAGGTTATTTAGATATATTTTCTATAGATAATTTGGAGAGAGTAACAAGACTGGAGGTTGGAACATCTCCAATAGACTTATGTGAAGATGAAGAGAATATATATGTATCTAACTTCACCGATGGAACTATAAGTGTAATAGATAGAAATGAATTAAAAGTAACTAATAGTATATTTGTAGGTGGAATGCCTAGAGGATTAATAAGTTATAATAAAAAATTATATATAGGAGATTATTTGAAAGGGAGACTTATTGTTGTTGAAGAAAATTCAATAAAAAAAGTCATAGCAATTGAGTCAGAACCCAATGCAATGACTTTATTTTAATTATCATCCGTGAATAATACCTGAACTATTTTTGTGTAAATATCAGAAGGATTTTCTTTCCATTTAGAACACAAAGTTGCAGCTTGTTTCTTTGTTGGGACAGAAACTTTTAAATCGATAAGAAGCATTTCATCTTCTAAAGCCACAAGATTAACTATAAAAGAATTATTCTTTTCAATAGTATAATCACTTCTAATAGTTAGCTCCTTCTTTATACTATCTATTGTTGAAGAGATATAATTATCAATTATATCTCTTTTTATTGGAGAAATTCTATCATTAAATATAGATAATACATTTTCACCTTTTTTAGTAATTACAATTAATCTTTTCCCATTTTTATCAATATATCTTATAAAGTCGGAATTTTCTAGTTCGCTAATATATTGTTGAAGAGTAAAGTAGTTAATAAAATTATTCTCAAGGATAATTTCAGTAAGTTGAGTGTTTGATATTGATTGTTTTAATGATTTTATAACATATAAAACTAGCAATTTATTTTCTGCTAGTTCAGCTGAATTTTCGTACATAATAAACCTCCATTATGAAAGTGTCTATATAATTATAACATAAAATTAGCTATATGTAATATTCTAGTCATAATATTATTAAATATGAATATAAATTAATAAAACTTAAGTTTAGGAGATGAAAAATGAAGATATATAAAAAGGTAATATTTAATATATTTTTAATATTAGCAATTATAATGTTATCTATAGTTAATTCTAATAATTCTAAATACATAGTAGCAAATTTAGAAAGTAAAAAACCTATATATAGGGTACAAACTGATGAGAAAAAAATATCATTAACTTTTGATGTTAATTGGGCTGAAAATGAATATATATATGAGATTTTAGATGTTTTAGATAAATATAATGTAAAAGCTACTTTTTTTATTATGGGTAAATGGATTATTTATCCTGAAGGCAATGAGGAAAAATTAGTGGAGATAAAAAAACGTGGACATGAGATAGGAAATCATAGTTATGTACATCCTATGTTTACCCAAATTAATGAAGGAAGAATGCTAGAAGAAATAAAGAAAACAGAGACTATAATACAAGAGAATATAGGCTATACTACCAAATTATTTAGATTTCCAAGCGGAAATTTTGATGAGAAAAGTTTAGAGTTTATAAATAATTTAGGATATAAATGTATTCAATGGGATGTTGATTCAGTAGATTGGAAAGAAAGTAGTGAAGAAGAAGAGTATAAAAGAGTAATGAAAAATGTAAAAGCAGGTTCAATAGTGCTATTTCATAACAATGCTAAATACACTCCAAAAAACTTAGATAAAATATTAGATGAATTAATAAATGAGGAAGGATATGAGATTATTCCAGTAGGAGAGCTTATTTATAATGAAGATTATTATGTAGATGAAAATGGAGAACAAATAAAAAATAAATAAATATTAGAAAAATCTTGAAAGTTATGATGTTTTTGTATTATAATGGAAATAATCCTTATAGGTTTTAAAAACAATAAAAATTTTATTATTACAAAGGGAGAGAGGGGTAACGATGGACAATTTAATGTTAAATAACAAGATTTATCTTGAAGGAAAGATTGTAAGCGGTATGGAGTTTAGTCATGAAATGTATGGGGAAGGTTTTTACACTTTCTATATGGAGGTAACAAGATTAAGCGATTCTGTAGACTTATTAAATATTACAGTTTCGGAAAGACTAATAAGCAATATGGATTTATCTATAGGTAAGGAGATTGTGGTTTTAGGTCAATTAAGATCCTACAATAAATTTGTAGATGGATCTAATAAGTTAATTTTAACTGTATTTGCAAGAAATATAGAACCTTGTATTGAAAAGAGTAAAAATCCAAATGAAATATTCTTAGATGGTTATATATGTAAAGAACCAGTATATAGAAAGACTCCATTTGGAAGAGAAATTGCAGATGTATTATTAGCTGTAAATAGAGCTTATAATAAGTCAGATTATATTCCAACGATTGCATGGGGCAGAAATTCGAGATTCTGTCAAACTTTAGAAGTTGGTGATAACATAAGGGTATGGGGAAGACTACAAAGTAGAGAGTATCAAAAAAAGATTAGTGAAAATGAAGTTATTAAAAAAGTTGCATATGAAGTTTCTATATCAAAAATGGAAAAAGTTACAGAGTCTGAAGAAACTGAAAATACAACTGGCACTTCTGAACAAGGAGCAATATAAAAATAATAGGCTATGCATTTTGCATAGCCTATTATTTTTCAGACTGCTGACAAAGTGTCAGTAGTCTTTAATTTTATACAAATATGTAATATAATTTAAAATATATTA